>JAJDJN010000084.1 GCA_030267245.1 Desulfovibrio sp. OttesenSCG-928-A18 | reverse complement strand
GGCGCGTCAAATTCTTTCATGGCGACCTTGTCAATAAGGCCTTGGCTATGTAACATTTTCATTGTTTCATGGATAGCCGCAAATTATGGGAGGCAATGCCGTGCTTGTCATCCAGAGAATAAAAACCTCGGAAATCAATTCTTTCACTTGCCCGGCCGAGCATGAGACCGTTGTGGTCATGCCGGCCGTCAAAATGGTTCTGGCGCAAAGGGCCGCCGATGTTATGCTTGCAAGGACGGAGGCTTCCGGGCTGCTCGTTATGGCGGAAGACGATTGCAGAATAGGCTTTGTGGCTACTGCCAATTTCGTTTATTCCAAAACCGTTTCGCAGTATTTCTGCTATACCGCTCAAGATGCCTTTGCCGGGTATTTCTGGCTTGATACAGCGCTTGAAACCATGCGGGCAACCGGCGCCGGGCTTCTGGCCTTTAACGACGGCCGTTTTTTCGGGGAGTTGGCCGCCTTCGGCCTTGTGAGCAGGCAATGGACCGACACGCTTTACGGCAGCAAAGCGCTATTTTTTCCGCATTATCAAAAAATATACTGCGACACCGAGTTAACGGATATTGCCACCAGAACGAACAAACTCGCCTATAACCCGCACAGCATGCTCATTGAAATTGATTACGGCAAACATCGCGGACAAAGCGCCAGGTCTGAAGAAAACACCATACGCTATGTGCCGTCCAGGGCAAAAGACCCGGACGGAATTCTCTATGTAACGAGAGCGCTGGGCGGCTTTGGCGGTATGGTTGCGCCCTTTGTGCCCACAATCGGCCCGGTGGAACAGGTACTCAAGGCCCGCCGACAGGCTGGGCATTCTGTTCCGGGGTAGGGCATTTCGCGCTTGAGACTTGCTCAAACGCCTCAGGCGGCCAAGGGGCATGAATGCCCCTTATGTTTATCGTCTTGATCGCGGGTGCAGGGGCGCGGCGCGGTCAGTCAACTTTTGCCACTTTCAGGGTGATGCCGGTTACATCCACTACCTTCACCTTGGTCCCGGAGGGATAGTCCTCATCAGCCGTTACGGACCAGGGGGAATCATTGACCCGCATACGCCCGCGCCCGGCCTTCATGTCGCTGCTCAAAAGTCCCGTGTAACCGATAAGTTGCGCTGTTTTGACATTCAGGTTCTCGGCCTCGCTTTTATTTTTTCGCACATGCTTGCGGAAAAAGCCCCACCAGGCGTAGCCGGTGACAACCAGAACCACGGAATAAATGGACACGGCCCAGAGCCAGGTGAGATCCGGAACAAAAAAAGTGACCACGGCCAGCACCCCGGCCGCCGTGCCCAGGCAGAGAAAAAAGCCTGAAGGCACAATGAGCACTTCAATGGCCAGAAACATAAAAGCAACGGTCAGCCAGATCCAGAATACGTCGAGCTTACCCAGAAATTCGGTCATGAAAAATCCTTTTGCGGCAATGCCGCATCCAGGCCAAGGCTTATTTTTTGCTCCCGGTGTTCAGCATCTCGGCGATGCCGGCCACCGAACCCATTATGCCGGCCGCGTCCACGGGCATCATGAGCACCTTGCTGCTGTCGGCAATGCCGATATTTTGTAGCGCCTCGGTATACTTGAGGGCCACAAAGTAGTGCACAGCGGCGATATCGCCCTGGGCGATGGCTGTAGACACCACATTGGTGGCCTTTGCCTCGGCTTCGGCCGCTCTTTCGCGCGCTTCGGCGCGCAGGATTTCGGCCTGCTTCTTGCCTTCGGCCTCGCGGATTTCCGCTTCCTTTTTGCCTTCGGCCACAAGGATATTGGAGGCTTTCACCCCTTCCGCTTCAAGGATGTTCGCGCGCTTGGTGCGCTCGGCCTTCATCTGGGCGTTCATGGCGTCCACCAGTTCTTCGGGCGGACGCACGTCGCGGATTTCCACCCGTGTCATCTTCACGCCCCAGGGGTCGGTGGCAAGGTCGAGCACTTCAAGGAGTTTGGCATTGATCACGTCGCGTTTGGACAGCATCTCGTCCAGTTCCATTTCCCCCAGCACCGTACGCACGTTGGTCATGGTCAGGTTGAGGATGGACAGGATGAGGTCGCTGACCTGATACGCCGCCTGCGCCGGCTGCACGATCTGGAAAAAGGCCACGGCGTCGATGGTGACGTTGGCGTTATCCTTGGAGATGACTTCCTGCTTGGGGATGTCAAGCACCTGCTCCATCATGTTCACCTTGTGCCCGATGGCGTCTATAAAGGGGATGATGATGTTCAGGCCGGGCTTCAGCGTGCGGGTAAAGCGCCCGAAACGTTCAACAGTCCATTCAAAGCCCTGGGGAACGGACTTCAGGGCTTTCATGACCAGCACAACCGCCAGCACGAGAAGCAGAATAACCGCCGTCGAAGGGCCGAGGTCAAAGTTCAGAAAGTCGGGCATGGAAGCATCCTTGTTGGGAGGTTGGCGTACTCTTGCGGTACGTGGTTCGGAATAAAAATTTCCCGACGCGGGCAGAGGACAAAAAGGCCGTAGTGTCAACAGGCCCTAAGGCATGTCGCCCAGCAGCACGCGGCAGCTTTGCGGCAGGGCAACGGCAAGCTCACGCACCCGTGCCGCCCCCGCTGCGCGCAACATATCACTTATTTCAAGGCTGGTATAGGTCTGCCCGCCCTGGGTCTGCACCAGCATGTTCAGGCCGAACAGGGCCGCATGCTCCGGGCCCTGCCGGTCGTCATTCAGGACGAATTCCTGTACGCAGAGCAGGCCGCCGGGTTCAAGGCAAGCCGCCGCGTCCTTGACCAGGGAAGCAGCGCCTTCGGGACTTTCTCCGTGCAGCACCTGGGAAAGCCAGGCCACATCGTAACCGGCGGGCAGCGTGTCGCTCAGAAAGTTTCCGGCCACAAAATTCACCCTGTCTTCAAGGCCGAAGCGGGCTATTGTCTTGCGCGCGAATGGCTCCGTGGTGGGCAGGTCAAATATGGTAGCCGTAAGCTCCGGGTTTTTGCGGCAGAAGTAGATGGCGTAGCTGCCCGGGCCGCCGCCCACGTCAATCAGGCGTTTGCGGCCCGACAGATCCAGGCTGTCGGCAATGAGGTCCGCCTGCATCCGGGCGATGTTGAACATGCCCATAAGAAAATCTTCGCGTTCGGAAGCATCCTCGGTGTAGCGGGTGGATTTTTCGGTGGTGGAACTGCCAGTCAGCACGGCCCTGGCCAGTTTTGTCCAGCCCGGCATGATGTGGGCATGGTGTTTGATAATAAAGCCCAGGTACTCGGGCGAATCATGGGACAAAAAACGCAGAATTTCTTCGGGCGCGGCAAGGGCGCCGCCTCTGCGTTCCAGAAAGCCGAGGGCCGTCAGAGCGGTGCAGAGCATGGAAAAGGCCCTGGGGTTGCACCCAAGCTCCGTTGCAAGGGCGCTTTCGTCCCGGGGCCCGGCATGCAGGCGGGTAAAAAGGTCCAGTTGCACCCCGGCCTGCAGGGAACAACTCGCCCAGTATGCGCCGGAAAGCTGCAGAATATCGCGCGCCGTCCATTCTCTTGTCATAGGCCCTCCGTGTTGATGTTCCTTACTTTTTCGCAGTAAAAAAGCGCAAGCGCAAGGAGTTTGTCACCACGGACACGGAACTTAAGGCCATGGCCGCGCCAGCCAGCATGGGAGAGAGCACCGGGCCGCCGAAAAGATGAAAAAGACCGGCGGCAAAGGGGATGCCCACAATATTGTAGCCAAAGGCCCAGAAGAGATTCTCGCGGATATTGCGCATCACGGCCCGGCCAAGGCCCAGGGCGTCGGCAACCGCGCTTACGCCGCTCTGCATCAGCACCACATCGCCGGTTTCAACTGCAACGTCAATGCCGCTTTTCATGGCAAAGCCCACATCGGCCCTGGCCAGGGCCGGGGCGTCGTTGATGCCGTCCCCGACCATGCCGACCACCGCGCCCTCTTTTTGCAAGGAGGCGATGGCCCGTTCCTTGCCCTCGGGCAGCACCCCGGCAATGACCCTGCGGATGCCGGCCTTTTCAGCCACCGCCCTGGCCGTGCTTTCGTTGTCGCCGGTGAGCATGACGCTGTCTATGCCCATGGCGGCAAGGGCCGCGACAGTCCTGCCCGCGTCGGAACGCAGGGGGTCGGCAATGGCGAACACGCAGACCGGCACACCGTCAAGCAGGAGCACAACCGGCGTCTGCCCACGGGAGGCGTATGTTTCAAGCTCTTGCGCAAAAATGGGTTCCGGCAGGGGGCAGGGGGCCTGGGCCAGGGGCTCGGCCCCGGTTCTGTCCTCGTCAACGGCGTTGCATGAGCGGGCGAGCTGTTCGCGGGCAAAGGCGGCATTGCCGACGGCCGCGTGCACCGTGCGCGGCCGGGATGCGGCTGCTCCCGCCTCGTCGTGCGGCCGGTCCAGTTGTACGCGGCCATTTACGCCCTTGCCCGGGGAAGCATAGAACTGTTCCACCGGCAGCGCTTCCAGGCCCCTGGCCTGGGCGGCTTCCACCAGGGCCCGGGCCAGGGGATGTTCGGAGGAGGACTCCAGGGAGGCGGCGATGCGGATCAGTTCATCCGGGCCCGGTTCGGGGGCGGCGCCGGAATCCGGCGTGGCCTGCGCCGGGGCCTGCCAGATATCCACGAGGGCCGGCCTGCCCTGGGTCAGGGTGCCGGTTTTGTCAAAGACCATGTGGGTGATGCGCGATGATTGCTCCAGGGCCAGACCGTTTTTGAACAGCAGGCCCAGCTGCGCTCCGCGTCCGGTGCCCACCATGATGGCCATGGGCGTGGCCAGGCCCATGGCGCAGGGGCAGGCTATGACCATGACCGATACAAATATGCGCAGGGCAAAGGAGGCCGAGTCGCCCAAGATCCACCAGAGAAGGCCGGAAAGAACGGCAATGCCCATGACCACGGGCACAAAATAGTAGCTCACCCTGTCGGCCATGCCCGCGATGGGCGCTTTGCTGCCCTGGGCCTCCTGCACCAGGCGCACGATGCGGGCGAGCACCGTGTCCGCGCCGATGCGCTCGGCGCGCATGACCAGGGCGCCCTGCTGGTTCATGGTGCCTCCGGCCAGGGTGTCGCCCGGAGTTTTTTCCACAGGCATGCTTTCGCCCGTGAGCATGGATTCGTCCACAAAGGATCCGCCTTCAAGCACGGTGCCGTCCACAGGCACGCGCGCGCCCGGCCGCACAAGCAGCTTGTCGCCCACGGCCACCTCGGCCAGGGGCACCTCGCTTTGTGCGCCATTGTCGTCCACGCGCAGGGCGCGTTCGGGCGAAAGGTCCAGCAGGCCCTTGAGCGCCCGGGAAGTGCTCAGGCGGGAACGCGATTCGAGATATTTGCCCAGCGAGACCAGGGCAATGACCACGGCCGCTGACTCATAATAAAGGTCCACCCCGTGGGCGCTGTGCCCGGTGCCGAAGAGCATGTCCCAGATGCCGGGGGCTGCGTCCGGCGCGGCGGCGGCATGCGCGGCCGCGTTCCGGGCGCCCTCGCCGAAGCCGAAGGCCAGCCCCAGGGTGTTCCAGAGGCTGAACAAAAAGGCCGCTCCCGTGCCCAGGGCCACCAGGGAATCCATGTTCGGGGCTTTTCGCAGCAGGGCGGGTATGCCCTGAACGAAAAAACGTCTGCCCGACCAGAGCACGGGCAGGCAGAGGGCAAGCTGGGCCAGGGCGAAATTCAGGGGCGAATGCCGGGGCGAGAGAAAGTCGGGCAGGGGCATGCCGGCCATTTCGCCCATGGAAAGGACAAGCAGGGGCAGGGCAAAGGCAAAGGCCGGAAAAAGATCGCGCTTTCGCGCGGCCAGGTCCTCCTGTTGTTCCCTGTTGCGTTTTTCCCAGCGCTGCGCTGCCTGTGAAACGCTGCCCGCGCCCTGGGCGGCCGGCAGGCCGGGCGCCTCGTCCATCACTTCGGCCGTAAAACCCAGGCCCTGGATGGCGGCGATGATGGCGGCAATGCTGTTCGGCCTGTCGGCCTTAGGGTCAAGACGGATCTGGGCGCTGTTTGTGGCAAGGCTGACGCTCAGTTCTGCAACCTCGGGCATGGCGCCCACAACACGCTCGATTCTGGCGGAGCAGGCGGCGCAGTGCATGCCGCCGAGCGCAAGCTCCAGCTTGCCCGGCACAGGGCCGGCGCCGGCAGGCGCTGTGGGCGCGGCCGGCGCGTTCAGCAGTTCGGCTCCGAAGCCAAGGCCTGTGATGCGTTCAAGGATGCCCTTGGCGGCGGCGGCCAAGTCCGCCTGGGGGGCGAGCAGCACCCTCGCCGTGTCGGTGGCGAGGCTGACCCCGGCCGTGAGCACTTCCGGCATGGCCTCCAGCACGCGTTCTATGCGCGATGAGCAGGCGGCGCAATGCATTCCCTTGACGGCAAATTCCAGAACCTGTTCTTTCATGGCATTCTTTCCGGATTGAGGGGGGCTATGAGGCGGAAAAACCGATGCCTGTTACCGCCTGCTTCACTGCCTCCAGCGGGGCCGGCGCGGCCGGGTCGCTGTCGGTCCAACTGACTTTGCCGCTTTGCAGATCAACTTCCACCGCAGTGACCCCCGGAACCTTGGACACAGCTTCGCTGACGGATTTGCGGCAATGCTCGCAACGCATTCCCTGTACATTGATGCTCGGCATGACGGTACTCCTTGATAATTGTTTTCAATTTGTTTCTCATGTAAGTAGGACCGAGCGCGGAATAAAGCAAGGGCTTCCGGTACTTTTCCCGGACCCGGCCCAACCCGCGCCGGGATGAGTAAATGCTGATTGATGTGATTCCTGTTCTCTGGCAATGAAGACGAGTCCGGGCGGAGCGGACTGCATGAAAAGGTCCGCATGAGCTTCGTACGGTATGACCCTGACGCAGGCAGAGGACAAATCCTTGCAGAGCGAATACACTTTTCCCAAGTGAATTTGCTACAATTGATGCTTTCATAAAAACAAGGAGCGGTTTTTTATGGATATACGTTTTCAGAACGCTTCAGGCGGCGAATGGCGCGCTGACTGCGCCATGGTTTTTGCCTTTGTCAAGGACGGTCCCGAACAGTACGCTCCCGCTCTTTGGGAGGCTGCGCCCTGGCTGGAAATAAGCCCGGGCCTGCGCGATTTCGGCGGCAAAAAGGATGAGCAGCTTCTTTTGTACGGGCATCCGGAACTGCCAGTGCCGCGCGTATTGCTGTGCGGCCTGGGCGGCCGGGAGGACTTCAGTCTGGAGCATTTTCGGGAAACTGTGGCCAAGGCCATGTGCTTTTGCCGTTCTCGCGGCTTTGAAACCCTCGGGCTGCCAGTTGAATGCCTGGATTACGCCGCCCGGGCGGCGGACCGGACGCGGGAGTTTTTGTTGCGCGAGGCAACGGTGGCCGCCATGCTCGGGCTGCATCGCTGTGAAATGTACCGCTCCGCTCTTGGCGAGCAGGACGGCGACACCCCGGCCGATCCCCGCTGGCTCGGCTATCTGTTTACGGAAAAAGAAACCCCCGACGCCGCCCACCGGGCGGTGCGCCAGGGCGAGGCCGAGGCCTCGGGAGTTATCCTGGCCAGGGATCTGAGCAATGCCCCGGCCAATCATCTCGGCCCTTCCGTGCTGGCTGAAGAGGCCCGCAAGCTGGCTTCGGCCCATGCTTTCAACTGCACCGTGCTCGACGCCGAGCAGATCCGGGACATGGGCATGGGCGCCCTTTGGGCTGTTGGCCAGGGCTCGGAGCAGGAGCCGCGTTTTATTGTGCTTGAGCATTGCCCCCAGGGCAAGGAGGCGCACAAGCCGGTGATCGTGGTGGGCAAGGGCGTGACCTTTGATACCGGCGGCATCTCCCTCAAGCCGCCCGCGAAAATGCACGAGATGAAGGGCGACATGGGCGGGGCGGCGGCGGTGCTGGGTCTTTTTGCCGCTATCGGCGCGCTGCCCGATGCCGATGTCCTGCCGCGCGTAGTCGGCCTCATACCGGCAGCGGAGAACATGCCTGACGGCAGATCCGTTCGCCCCGGGGATGTTGTCACCACCCTTTCGGGCAAGACCGTGGAGATCCTGAACACCGACGCCGAGGGCCGTCTGCTTTTGTGTGACGCCTTGAGCTATGCCCAGCAGCAGTGGGAACCGGCCGTGCTTCTGGATATCGCCACTCTGACCGGGGCCTGCGTCATTGCCCTGGGCGACTACGGCACCGGACTGTTTACCGCTGACCCCTTCTTGCGCCGGGGCATTGAAGAAGCGGCGGAAGACACGGGGGATCTCGTCTGGCCCCTGCCCTTGTGGGACGCTTACGACAAGAACCTCAAAAGCGATGTGGCGGACATGACCAATATGGGTCCGCGCGAAGGCGGCGCCCTGAACGCGGCTTTGTTTCTGCGCCGTTTTGTGAACAAGGGGGTGCGCTGGGCGCATCTGGATATCGCCGGCCCCGGCTATGTGGTCAAAGCCTCGCCGCTTTTGCCGGTGCCGGGCGGCACGGGCATGGGCGTACGCCTGCTGTGCCGTTTGTTGCGCGACAAGGACGCTCTGGGGCCGCTGGAGTAGCGGCCCGAAAACAGGCCGCTCGCGCCAGGACGGCCTTGAAAAGGTCGGCAAGTATTTTTTCAACACCCCGGCAGGGCGCATGCGCATGAATAAAATGCCCGCAGCGGCCAAAGGGGCGCTGGCTCTTTGCCCTGGGGGTGTGTATACTCACAAAACAGAGGCGTCTCGGCGCGGATTTTTTT
>JAJDJN010000083.1 GCA_030267245.1 Desulfovibrio sp. OttesenSCG-928-A18 | reverse complement strand
CAATGCAAAGCATGACCGACAGCGCAGTTACCCAGAAACGCATGCTCGCGGAGCTGACCCTCGGCGAAGAGGTGGCCGATCTGTTTCTGCTTGCCTCCGCCCAGCAGGGGCAATCGCGGAACGGGCCATACTGGCGTCTGGATCTGCGCGATGCCAGCGGCGCGATGCCGGGCAAAATCTGGAGCCCGCAGAGCCAGGCCTACCCGGAGCTGCCCCAGGGCGTTCCCGTGTTTCTCAGGGGCAGAGTGGGCAGCTACAGGGAGAAGCTGGAGCTGACCGTTGAATCCCTGCGCCTGCTTGAAGAGGAGGAAGCCACAGGACTGAACCCGGCCCTGTTCATGCCCGCGAGCCCCCATGATCCGAACGCCATGCTTGAAGAACTGCGCGCCCTGGCGCGTGGGGTGCTGGTGCACAAGCCCTGGCGCAAACTGATCCTTGGCCTTCTGGATGACCCGGACATCGGGCCGCGCTTTCGCCTTGCCCCGGCCGCCAAGGGCATGCACCACGCCTATGCGGGTGGGCTTCTCGAGCATACGCTTTCCGTCGCGCGCCTGTGCATGCTTATTGCGGACAATTACCCCGAGCTTGACCGGCAGATTCTTTTTGCCGGAGCCCTGTGCCATGACCTGGGCAAGATCTGGGAACTGAGCGGCGGCCTGTCCATTGATTATACGAGCGAGGGGCGGCTGCTCGGGCATATTTCCCTGGTCATGGAGCGGCTTGCGCCGTACCTGCGCAAGGCCGGTCTTGAGCCGGACCTGGTCGAACACCTGCAGCATCTGATTCTCAGCCACCACGGCAGTCTTGAATTCGGATCCCCCCGGCTGCCGGCCACGGCCGAGGCTCTGGTCCTGCACTATGCGGATAATATTGACGCAAAGCTGCAACAGGTGCGCACGGCCCTTGACGGCGTGCCGCCCGGGGCCTGGTCGCAGTATAATATGGGCCTGGAGCGCTTTTTGTTTCAGGCGCAGCCCAGCCCGGAGCCGGCGCGGCAGTCCCGGCCAGGGGCCGGGGCTGCACATGGAAGGCCGGCGGAAAAAAAGACCGACGCTGCCGGAGAAATATCCGAGGGCGATAGCCAGCAGCGCTCCCTTACGCAATCTCTACCCCTGTTCAGCCCATGTTCATCTCCTTTGAAGGAATAGAAGGTTCAGGCAAAAGCACGGCTTTGTCCCGCCTGTGTTCCCTGCTTGCATTGTCGGGCAGGGCCTTTGTGCGCACCATGGAACCCGGCGGCAGCAAGCTCGGGCAATCCCTGCGCGCCCTGTTGCTTGACGCCCGCAACAGCATCGGCCCGGAAGCGGAACTCTTTTTATATCTTGCCGACCGCGCGCAGCATGTGCGGCAGCATATCCGTCCGGCCCTTGAGGCCGGAAGCGTGGTGCTCACGGACCGCTATGCCGATTCGACCATTGTCTATCAGGGCTACGGGCGGGGCCTTGATGTGCGGGAACTGTTCCGCCTGAATGAACTTGCCGTGAACGGGCTGTGGCCCGACTGCACGCTTATTTTTGATCTGCCGCCGGAACTCGGCCTGGAGCGCGCCAGAACGCGCAACCGCGAGCAGGGCATTGACGTCAGCGAAGGACGCTTTGAAGCCGAGGCCCTGGACTTTCACCGCCGCATCCGGGCGGGCTATCTGGATTGGGCTGCCAGGCACCCGGAGCGTTGTGTGCTTGTAGATGCCGAGGCAAGCCCGGATGCGGTTTTTGCGCAGGTCAGCGCCATTGTTTTGCCCCGACTGGGGGCTGTCTCTGAATAAATCCCCGCTGCAAAGCCGCCTTTTTCCATCTGGCTGCGTTGCACCGAAAAAATTGACCCTGAAATGCTTGCAGGCGGGCTTTGCCCGCCGTCAAGCAGGCATTTCAAAGGCAAACTGCCCTCATGTAATGACACGACCCGGGAGAGTGTATGTCCAGCAAGCAGGAACAGCCGTTTTCCTTGTCCGCAGGCGGCGATGAGAAGCAGGGCGAGGCCTTTGTCCGCCACGGCGCCGCCGACGAGTCGTCCCCCTTTGTCGCGCCGAGGGAATCAGCCTGGGCGCTCATACTTGAGCACACGGCAAAAAGTTTGCGCCGCAACGGATTTGGCGTAAGCATCGCAGCCAGCCTGGCCAGCGCGGCAGATCTGGTCATGCATACGCTTTTGCCCATGAGCGGCGCGGAGTCGGTATCTTTTGGCGGCTCCATGACCGTGCGCGAAGCCGGTCTGCTTGAAGCGCTCAAGGCGCGTCCCGAGCTCAGGGTTCTTGATACCTTTGACGCGAGCGGGGGCTTGGAGGCCATGCTTGAATTGCGGCGCCAGGCGCTGCTCTCGGATCTTTTTCTCTGTTCCGCCAACGCCCTGACCAGGGAGGGCGCCGTGATCATGGTCGACGGCTTTGGCAACAGGACAGCGGCGGTGCAGTTCGGCCCGAAAAAAGTCATCCTGCTGGTGGGCCGCAATAAAATATGTGATTCCGTGGAAGCCGGCATCGCCCGCATCAAAGGGATTGCCGCGCCAGCCAACGGCCTGCGTCTGAACAAAAACACTCCCTGCACCAAAACCGGCCGCTGTATGGACTGCTCCAGTCCGGAGCGTATGTGCAACTGCTGGTCCATCATCCCCCGTTGCGGCATAAAGGAGCGCATCCACGTGGTGCTCATTGACGCTGAAGCGGGGTTTTAGCCTGATTGTGCCAAGCGATGGATCTTGTAAGCCTGCTGGAGGGAACATGAACGTTCTTTTGATGATTAATAGTGATGTACCGGAAATCAAGTGGAATGTAGTTCGTTTCGGAACCGTTCTTCTTGATGAGGGCCATGAGGTGACCATTTTTTTAAATGGCCCCGGGGCCGGGCTGTACGAGGGTGATTCCAAAGTTTTTCCGATTCGTGAACTGACAAAAACTTTTTGTCTGAGTGAAGGTACGCTGCTGGCCTGCGGCAAGTGCATGGACCTTCATGCTGTAAGCGAGGACGAATACATCAAGAGATCGAATATGAAAGAGCTGCATGCCCTTGTCATGAAGGCGGACAAGATTGTCAGCTATTGACCATGACCTGGCGGCGGCTGTCGGAGAGGCGGCCGCGTGGGCTTCCGGCCTGGGCGGCGAACTGCTTGATAGGGCAAAGCTTTTGGTGCTATAGCGGGAAAAAAGGGGAGGGGCCGACCGTTTCTTCCCTTTCCCGCCCCCGGTCACAACCATTGTGGTCTGTACCATTCCCCAGGGCGGGTTTTGCTTGCCGCGCCCCGTGCGTGTATCTGGCCGCCGGGGCAAGGGGCCTTCGCCTTCAAGGGAAAGGACAGGGATATGGAAAAGGACGCAAAAGAAGCTTTGCAGGTGACCAAGGAAATAGTCGTCAAATTTATTGAGACCAGCAGAGTATCGCCCACCAACTTTGCGGAGATTTTCCCTTCTGTGTACCGTGTGGTGCTGGAAACCATCACCCGCCCCGGCGGTCCCGCCACCGGCAGTCCCGCCCCGGGCAGGGCGGCAAAGAACGCGGCCAAAAGCGCCGGGGAACAGGGCGAGTAGTCTATGGGTCGCTCCAGTTCTTCTCCTCCCGCTTTCCAGGGGCCGCAAGAGCCCACGGCCCCGCGTCCGGAGGATGCCTCCAGGGTGCGGGGCCTGTTTTCGCGTATTGCCGGCGTGTATGATCTGCTCAACACCGTACTCAGTTTCGGTCTGGACGCGTATTGGCGCAAGCGCCTCGGCGCCGCCGTGCGCCCCCTGCCCCCGGGCGGCAGCGCCCGGATACTGGATCTGGCGGCAGGCACCATGAAAGTCAGCCGGGAGCTGGCCAGGCGGCACCCGCACAGGATGGTGCTGGCGGCCGATTTTTGTCTCCCCATGCTGCAAAAGGGGCTTGGCGCCCTGGGCAGACTGAAAAAAGGACGCGTGCATCCATTTGCCGGGGACGGAAAGCGCCTGCCCCTGCCGGACGCCTGCGTGGATGCCGTCACCATCGCCTTTGGCCTGCGTAACATCCGGCCGCGTGCGCAGGTCTATGCGGAAGCCCTGCGTGTATTGACGCCTGGCGGTCGTTTTTGCGTTCTCGAGTTCGGCAGCGCCAGGGACCGGATCTGGTTCGGGCTCTATAATCTGTATCTGCGCTACGTGCTGCCTGTGGTCGGGCGTCTTGTTTCCCGGGATGCGCAAGCCTATCGTTACCTGGCTGATACGGTGCGGGAATATCCCGCCGCCGCCGTCCTGGCGGAGGAGATGCGGGCGGCCGGCTTCAGCGGGCTGCGTTACGAAGCCTTTACCGGCGGCATCGTCTGGCTGCACACAGGGGTCAAGCCTTTGCAGGCTCCGGTCGGCGCGGAAACGGCCAGGCCGCCGGGCGCATGAAAGAACCGGACCGGGCGGCGATTGCCTGAAGCGTCGGGGAAATAAAAGCGGCACCCCCCGCACCCGCGAACATGGATCAACAATATGGGGGTCAAGGGGCATGATGCCCCTTGCGGGGGTCCAGGGGGCAGAGCCCCCTGGCGGGGATTCCAAAGGGGCGGTGCCCCTTTGGCCGCCGGAGGGAGGCGTCAGGCTCATGCAATATCCAGGCTAAGGCGAAAGAATATATGCTGCAATTTGACGATCTGTTGTCCCAAAGGGAACGCCTGGCCGTTGTCGGCCTCGGCTATGTAGGGCTGCCGCTGGCGGCGGCCCTGGCGGAGCATTTTTCCGTTATCGGCTATGATGTCTCGGCAGCGCGGGTGGAGGAACTGCGGCGGGGCTTTGACCGCACCTGTGAAGTGGAGGCTGCGGCCCTGGGCAAAAGCTCCCTGCGCTTTACCGCTTCCGCCGAAGAGCTTGCCGAAGCCGGGCTGGTCATAGTGGCTGTGCCCACGCCCATTGACGCGCACAGGAATCCGCACCTTGGCCCCTTGCGCGCGGCCTCGACCACTGTGGGCCGGCATTTGCGCGAGGGGGCTGTGGTTGTGTATGAATCCACAGTATACCCCGGTGTGACCGAAGAAGTCTGTGTGCCGATTCTGGAACAGGAATCGGGCTTGCGCTGCAATGAGGGTTTTTTTGTAGGCTATTCGCCGGAGCGCATCAACCCCGGCGACAAGGTACATACCGTGCGGCATATCATCAAGGTGGTGGCGGGCAGCAACCCGGCCACGCGCGATTTGCTGGCGCTGGTTTACGGGCGTTTTGTCGAAGCCGGCGTACACAGGGCACCCTCCATAAAAGTTGCCGAAGCGGCCAAAGTCATAGAGAACACGCAACGGGACCTGAATATAGCCCTGATGAACGAACTGGCCATGATTTTCGACCGCCTGGGCATTGACACCCTGGATGTGCTGCAAGCGGCCGGCACCAAGTGGAATTTCCTGCCCTTCCGCCCCGGCCTTGTGGGCGGCCACTGCATCGGGGTGGACCCCTATTACCTGACTTTCAAGGCGGAAGCCGCCGGCTACCACCCAGAGGTGATCCTGGCCGGCCGGCGCATCAATGACGGCATGGGCAAATACGTGGCCGAAAAGGCGGTCAAGCTGCTCATTGCCGCCGGGCGCCGGGTGGGAGGCGCGCGCGTAGGCATCATGGGCCTGTCTTTCAAGGAGAATGTGCCGGATCTGCGCAATACCCGGGTTGTGGATATCAAAAAGGAGCTGGAGGAATACGGTGCGCGGGTGCTGGTGCACGACCCTCTGGCCGATGCCGCGGAAGCGGACCGGGAGTACGGCATCGAACTGCTTTCTTTAGAGGCCATGCGGGAACTGGATGCGCTGGTCCTGGCCGTGCCGCATGCCGCCTTTGCTCATTTGGGTCTGGAAGAACTGAAGCCCTGCTTCAGTTCGGGCGGGGCCCCCGTGCTGCTGGATGTGAAAGGAGTTTTTGCGCCGGCCGCAGCCGCTGCCGCCGGCTTTGCCTACTGGCGCTTGTAGCGTACGCGCCAGGCAAGCAGTCCAGAGCATTTCAAAGCTAAACCGCTCCATCAGAATTAAGGACACCGGACAATGCCGCCCGAAAAGACGCAGTTGCTGCTTGTATGCGCCACGGCCATGGAAATGCGCGCGGCGCTCAAGGGGCTGTATCCGGAAGGGGGCGGCCGGGGGCCGGATCTGCTGCTGCAAGGGCCGATGCCGGCAACGGCTTTTGCCCCCGGCCCGCATATGGCCAGGGCCGCCGATGGAGCCGCCGATGTGGCCGCTGATGGGGCCTTATCCCCTGGGGAGTTTCCGGCGGGGGGCGGCCAGCCTTTGCCCCCGCAAACAGGGCACGACCATATGGGGGCCAGGGGGCATTATGCCCCTTGCGTGGACTGCCAAGGAGCGGAGCCTGCTTGCCCGCCGGAGGCATTTTACCCATGCGATACCCGGGCTGGGCCTCTGCCCTGGGTTGAGCTTGAGCGGCATGTGCTCAGTTTGCTTGTCTGCGGCGTGGGCCCCGTTGTTTCGGCTTATTCCCTCGGCCTGGCGCTGGGCGCTGACGCGGTCGGAGCGCGGAGGCCGCCGGGGGCCGGGGGCCGCGCATCCCGTCTCAAGGGAGTGCTCAACCTGGGCCTGGCCGGGGCCTACGCCGTGCAGGACACTTCCCTGGGTTCCATTGTCCTGGCAGATGCGGAGAGCTGCCCCGAGTTCGGCATCTGGCGGCATGACCAGGCGGAGCCGGGACCGATGAGCTTTCCACAGACGCGGCTGGGCGGCAAGGACATTTTTGCGACGCTGCCCTTGCGCTCCGACAAGGCCCTTGGCAATATGGACTTGAACTGTCATACTATTTCCTTGAGTCGCGGCACAGGGGCTACAGTGGCCGGAGTCTCGGGCAGCCGGGAACGGGCCGCCCGCATGGCGGCCGTGGGCGGAGCGCTTTTTGAAAACATGGAAGGTTTTTCCCTGGCCCTTGGCAGTGCCTGCGCGGGGCTGGATTTTGTGGAATTGCGGGTCGTATCCAATGCCGCCGGCCTGCGCCCGCCCGAAGGCTGGGATCTGCCTCTGGCCTTGGAGGGCCTGGGCAAGCTTGCCCGGGCTTTATTTGCCGGATGCACGGTAATCACCGATTCAAGCGTATAACGGAACAGATACATGCAGGATCTTCGAAACAGTCTTGCGGAGGAACAGCCGCGCATAAACAGCTCCTTGCAACTGGCCCTGCGGGAATTGCCGCCGGGGGCCAGGCCGGTGGCGGAACATGTGCTGGCTGCCGGGGGGAAGCGGCTGCGGCCCTTTCTGACCCTGCTCTGCGGCAGGGCTCTGGGTTGCCGGGATTCCGGGCTCTATCTCCTTGGCGCGGCTGTGGAAATGCTGCATGCGGCAACGCTGCTGCATGACGATATTCTGGATAACTCCCGTTTGCGCAGGGGCAAACCGGCGGCCCACACCGTTTTTGACCCCTCAACGGTGATTCTGGCCGGGGACGCGATGCTGGCCAAGGCGCTGCTCATGGTTTCGGCCCATGGGGATCCGCGCTTGACGGCCTGTATTTCCGAAGCGGTCATGCGCACGGCCGAAGGCGAGATTCTGGAGTTCGGCCAGTTGCGCAAGGCATCCCTGTCCCATGAAGAGTATCTGGACATGATTACCGGAAAGACCGCCTGGATGCTGCGCGCCTCCTGCGAACTCGGCGCGCTCCGGGCAGAGGCGGACGAGGATCTTGTTCGGGCGGCCGCGAGCTTTGGTCTGGAGTTGGGCATTGCCTTTCAAATAGTGGATGACGCCCTGGATTTCTCCCCCCCGGCTTCCGGAAAAGAGGAAGCCGGCACCGGCAAGCCCAGGGGCGGCGATCTGCGCGAAGGCAAACTGACGCCGCCCCTGTTGTTTTACCTGTCCTCGCTTCCGGCTTCCGAGGCCTCCGGCTTCATGGAGCGCTTTGCGGCGGACCTTCTGAGCGAGGCTGAAATGGATTCTGTGTGCGCCACGGTGCACGACAGGGGATTCGCGCTCAAGGCCAGGGATTTGGCAGGCGCGCATCTTGAACGGGCAAAGGCGGCGCTGCGGGCCTTTCCGCCTACACCGGAACGTGATCTGCTGGAAAAAATGACCGTATACATCCAGCAGCGCGACCAATAGAGCGGAAGGGGAAAGCCCCGGCAGCGGACATTTTGCGGCAAGGATTGGACAAGGCATTGCAGGGTATTGCAAGCTTTCAAAGTTGAACTCCTCCCCCTTCCACAGCTTTCATGGGCCCTGCGGGCAAACGGTTCAGATAGTGAGCAACAGCGAATACACATATGACGTAGTGATTGTGGGCGGAGGTCCGGCCGGGCTTTTTGCCGCCTACTGGCTGGCTGGGCACGGCGGGCTTTCCGTTTGTCTGCTGGAAAAGGGCGAGCGCGTGAGCCGGCGTCGCTGTCCCATGGGGCTCAAGGATGCCTGCATGCATTGCAAGCCCTGCCATATTCTTTCCGGCATGGGCGGGGCCGGGCTTTTTTCCGACGGAAAGCTGAACTTCATCCATAAACTGGGCAAGACGGATCTGACGCAGTTTCTCCCCTTGTCCGAGGCGCAGGAGCTGATCCGGCAGACCGAGGAGATCTTCAGCCGTTTCGGCATGGATGGGCCGGTTTTTCCCACGGACATGGACGCCGCGTACGAGATCAGGCGTAAAGCGAAGAAGGCGGGCATCGATCTCCTGCTTATCCGGCAAAAACATCTGGGCAGCGATTTTCTGCCCGGTCATATCGACAGGATGTGCGTCTGGCTGGAAGAAAAAGGCGTACATATCCGCACCGGCCAGGAAGTCA
>JAJDJN010000082.1 GCA_030267245.1 Desulfovibrio sp. OttesenSCG-928-A18 | reverse complement strand
CGCTACGCCAAGCTCGGCGGCGCTGTCTTCAAGGTCGTCTTCGGCTGCGGCCAGAACGTCGGGGTTCATGCCCAGGTGCTCGATGATTTTGCGTTCGATTTCCAGGCGCAGCTCGTCATTTTCTTCAAGCAGGGCGCGGGCGTTTTCCTTGCCTTGCCCGAGGCGCTCTTTGCCGTAGGAGAGCCAGGCGCCGCTTTTTTCCACGATGCCGGCCTCCACGCCGAGGTCGATGATTTCGCCGGTCCGCGAAATGCCGGTGCCGTAAAGGATATCAAAAACGGCCATGCGAAAGGGGGGCGCGACCTTGTTTTTGACCACCTTAACCCTTGTGCGGTTGCCGAAGACCTCTTCTTTGTCCTTGAGGCTCTGTATTTTGCGGATATCAAGACGGATGGTGGCGTAAAACTTGAGCGCGTGCCCGCCGGTGGTGGTTTCCGGATTGCCGTAGCCGCCGGTCATGCCGCCGATTTTCATGCGTATCTGGTTGATGAACATGACGGCGGTGCGGGATTTATGGATGGAGCCGGTGAGTTTGCGCAGGGCGTGCGACATGAGCCTGGCCTGCCCGCCCACCTGTGTTTCGCCCATGTTGCCTTCCAGTTCGGCTTGCGGAATGAGGGCGGCCACGGAGTCGATGACCACAAGGTCCACGGCGCCGGAACGCACGAGCAGATCGGCGATTTCCAGGGCCTGCTCGCCGTAGTCGGGCTGCGAGATGAGCAGTTCGTCGGTATTCACGCCCAGGCGTTTGGCGTAGTTCATGTCCAGGGCGTGTTCGGCGTCGATGAAGGCGCACACTCCGCCCAGCTTTTGCGCTTCGGCTATGATGTGCAGCGTGAGCGTGGTCTTGCCCGAGGACTCCGGGCCGTAGATTTCCGACACCCTGCCCCTTGGAATGCCGCCGACGCCAAGGGCCAGGTCGAGGCCGATGGAACCTGTCGGGATCACGGGGATATTGACGTGGGTTTTGTCGGACAGTTTCATGATCGCGCCGGTGCCGTGCCTGCGTTCAATGGTGGTGAGCGCGGTGGCAAGGGCTTCGGCGCGGATTTCTTCGGGTGATTGGACGGGTTTTCTGGCCATGCTTACTGTCTGCTCCGTTGTTGGCGGGATGCGTTCTGCCCTGCCGCGCCTGCTGGCGCAAAGGGCGGCCCGGGCCTTACGGCAGGCTGCCCCAACTGGCGCAGTCGGGCGCCATTGTCGGGCGCGCCCGGCCGCTTTGCGCATCCGGTTGCGTGTGCCGGATTTCGTATCAGAATAAGCATTGGAAGTCACCAGCTTTCCTTTGTCCCGGCAGGGGTCTTGCCGCCTGGCAAAAGCTTTTCTTGCAATCCTTTTGCGGCGTAGTTATGGATGGGCTCGGCACTGTGCCCTGTATTCCAGCCTGCGTATCTTACGGAGATTTCATGTCTGAAGAAAAAAAAGCAAAGGCCGTGGCTCTTTTTTCCGGCGGCCTGGACAGTATATTGGCGGCCCGGCTTGTGCAGGAGCAGGGGATTGAGGTTCTGGGCCTGCATTTCATATCGCCTTTTTTCGGCAAAGCCGGGGCCGCGGCCTATTGGGAGCGCGTTTTCGGGATCCGGATCCGGGTGGTGGACCTGGGCGCGGACTATGCCTCCATGCTGGCGCGCGGTCCGCTGTACGGCTACGGCAGCGTCATGAACCCCTGTGTCGACTGCAAGATTCTGATGATCCGGCGGGCGCGGGAGATCATGGAGGAGCTTGGCGCCTGCTGCATTATCACGGGTGAGGTTTTGGGGCAGCGGCCCATGTCGCAGCGCCGGGACGCATTGAACATCATCAGCCGCGACGCCGGAGCAAGGGGTTTGCTGTTGCGCCCCTTGTGCGCCCTGCGCATGGACCCGACCGCCGCCGAGCTTGCGGGCTTCATAGACCGGGAGCGCCTGCTCGGCATTTCCGGACGCGGGCGTAAGGATCAGATGGCTCTGGCGGCCCGTTTCGGGATCCGGGAGCGGGACATGCCCACCCCCGGCGGCGGCTGCCGCTTGACGGAAAAGGAGAACGCGCGCAGTTACTGGCCGATCTTGCTGCACCAGCGGGAGCCCGGCGCCGGGGATTTCGCCCTTGCCAACACCGGCCGCCAGTACTGGCATTTGCCGACGCACAGCGGGGAAGGGGCGTATCGTTTGATCATCGGCCGCAATCAGGCGGACAACGACAACTTGCTGTCCACAGCCAGCAGGGACGATATATTGTTCAAGACCAGGGACTTCCCCGGCCCGGTGGCCCTGGGCCGGGCCTGTTCCCTTGCCTGGCCCCCGGAAGCGGTGGCGGCGGCGGCGGCGTTCACCGCCTCCTACTCCGGCAGGGCGTCCGCCTTTACGCGGGAACGCGGCGTGCCTGTGGCGGTGCGGGTGCACAGGGCTTCGCTGGATGCGCCCGGCGAGGAGATAGAGGTACAGCCCGAGCGCGCCCCCGCCTATGCCTGGCGCGAGTATAGCTGGGAAGAAACACGCGAAGCCCTGCAAAAGGCCAGAACGGCCCCAGGCGGGCAAAGGGGCGCCGCTCCTTTGGGCCCCCCGCAGGGGCATGACGCCCCTTGAACTCCGGATTGCCGGGCCATGCTCGCAGGCCCGGGGCTTGTCTTTCCCCGGTGCTGTTATGGAGATACAAGCGGGTCATGTTCGCGGGCCCGGAGCTTGTCCGCTTGCGGCATCTGGCAAGCGTGCTCCGGGCCATGCTCGCGGGTGATCGAGGGCCATGCCCGAATCCGGGGCGGCTTCCCTGGCGGCGGTCCGGGGCACGGCCAGCCCCGGCGCCGCGCTGCCGCGCCCTGTACACTTTTTGTTTGAAGCCCGGGACGCTTTGGAGTATGCATAACATTGACAGACGCGCGGGCTGCGCTTTTTTTTGCCCGAGTTTCGGGCATATGCCTTTTGTTGAGGAGGTCGTGCATGCGGCGGGTGCTGGAAAAGATGGCGAAGCAATTGAACTCCTATGACGAGGCCTCGTTGATGTTGTTGTGGCAGCAGTATGCTGAAATCGTGCAGGACTTCGAACCGACCAAACGCTGGGAGGAGGCCGCCATCGGCCTTTGTCTGGTGCAGGCGGTGCACTGGAAGAACCAGCTTTTCAACTACAACCTGGCGCTTTCGTCCGGACCGGGCGACAAATCGCTCCTGCCCTCCGTGCCCAATTTCTTCAGTTCCCGTAAGTCCCCCGCCGCCGCCCAGGAGCCTGTGGCGCGCAAAAAAGCGACTGTTTTGACCTTTCCGGGCCCGGAGCAGAACTCCGCGCCAGCCGACGGCAAGACCGAGGCCGGCGAACGCGGCGACGAGGACGAGGGCAGACGGCCGGACTGACAGTTTTCAATACATGCTCCCCCCGCGTCCGGTCTCCGGGACCGGCGGCGCGGCGGATGCGGAATACGGCGCAAAAGGCGTCCGGCAATATACAATAGCGGCGTTATCAAGAATACGAAGGAGCTGACGGCATGGCCAATGTGGTGATAGTGGGCACGCAATGGGGTGACGAGGGCAAGGGCAAGATTGTGGATCTGCTCTCTTCGGACATAAGCGCCGTGGTGCGTTTTCAGGGAGGCAACAACGCCGGGCACACGGTAATCGTGGGCGGCCGGAAGTATATTCTGAAACTGCTGCCTTCGGGCATTTTGCACGAGGGCAAGGTCTGCGTCATCGGCAACGGGGTGGTGGTAGATCCCCTAGCCCTTTGCGCCGAGATTGACGCCATCGCCCGGGAGGGGGTGCTGGTGACGCCCGAGCGTCTGAAGCTGTCGCGCAAGTGCCATCTGATCATGCCCTATCACAAACTGCTGGACCAGGCGCGGGAACAGAGCAAGGCCGATGCGAAAATCGGCACCACCGGCCGCGGCATCGGCCCCTGTTATGAAGACAAGGCGTCGCGCATCGGCATCAGGGCCTGCGATCTTGAGGATACCGCGCTTTTGCGCTCCAAGGTGGAAGCCGCGTTGCCGGAAAAAAACGCCCTGCTCAATGGCCTGTACGGGCAGCCGGCCCTTGGCGCCGACGCGGTGCTGGCCGAACTGCTGCCGCTGGCGCAGCGCCTTGCCCCCTATCTTGCGGATACCAGCGCCGTACTGGCCGAAGTCGAACAGGCTGGCGGTTCGATCATGTTCGAGGGCGCGCAGGGGATACATCTGGATATCGACCACGGCACCTATCCCTGTGTGACTTCATCAAACACGGTGGCGGGCAACGCTTCTGCGGGCGGCGGCATCGCGCCGGCAAAAATCGGACGTGTGCTCGGTATTGTAAAGGCCTATACCACGCGCGTAGGCTCCGGCCCTTTCCCGACCGAACTTTTTGACGACACTGGCAACGCGCTGCAGGAAAAAGGGGCCGAGTTCGGCGCCGTGACCGGGCGCAGACGCCGCTGCGGCTGGCTGGATGCGGTGCTGCTGCGCGAATCCGTGCGCCTGTGCGGCGTGAACGAAATCGCCCTGACCAAGCTGGACGTGCTCTCGGGACTCAATGAGCTGTCGATTTGCACCGCTTATACCTACAAGGGGCAGCAACTGCAGTACCCGCCGCAGGCGGAACTGGGGCTGGCCCAGGCGACTCCGCTGTATGAAGTTATGCCGGGCTGGAACGAGAATATTGAAAACATACGCTCCTGGGACGCGCTGCCCGAAACGGCCAAAGCCTATATCAGGCGCATTGAGGAACTGGCCCAGGCTCCGGTGACCATGATCTCCGTGGGCCCCGACCGCGAGCAGACCATCTTCCGCTAGGCCATGGCTGCGGCAAAGGCGCCCCCGGCGGCCAAGACGGCCGATGACGACAAGCTGCCAGGCGCGGCGGAGATCGCGGCCGCTTTTGCGCCCCTGCGCCGCTTTATGGACCTTGAGTCCATGTCGCGCATGCGTGGTTTTTTGCGCCGGCTGCGCCAAGAGCCGCCGCAAGTGCTGATTCTGGAGGGCGGCGGCCCGGAGGAGCGTCTGGCCGCGGCGCATTACTGGTCGCTGCTGCTCAATTGCCCCAACGCGGAGCCTCCGGCGCCGGGCAGCGGGGGCGAGCCGGCCGCAAGCCCCTGCCTTGATTGCCCGGACTGTGTGCGCATGGTCACGCATCTGCACCGGGACTGTTTCTTCATGGACGGCCTGGCCGGCTCGATCAAGATAGACGAGGTTCGGGCCATGCGTTCGGTGCTGGGCGAGCCGCCGCGCGAGGCGCGCTACCGGGTGGTCATCTTTCGCGAGGCGCAGTCGCTGGTTGAGGCGGCGGCCAACGCGCTGCTCAAGTCCTTTGAGGAACCCAGGCCGCGCACGAGCTTTGTCATGCTTGCCCCGCAGCGCGAACGTCTGCTGCCTACCCTGGTCTCCCGGGCCTTTGTGCTCACCCTGCCCTGGCCGGGGCCGGAAGCGCAAACCCAGACGGAAGCGGAGCCTGAGGGGCAACCGGCCGGGGCGGCGGACCGGGAGCCGGATCTCGCGCCCTGGGAGGCTGCGCTGTGCACCTTTTTACATAGCGGCCAGGGCTTTTTCGAGCGCAGCGGGGCCAAGGGCTCTGTGGATGCGGCATTGGCCCAGGCCCTGTGCGGACTTGTACGCAGGGCGCTGCTGCGTCGGATTCTGGCCCTGCGCACCGGGGCCGCGCCGGCCGAAGGGCTGGAGGAACTGCTGGCGCATCTGCCCGAGGCGCGGCTGCGCATGGTGGACGAGGTGCTGGCCGAATGCCAGGACAGCCTGATCAGCATGGTCAGCCCGGCGCTGGTGCTGGAGTGGATGGCCACACGGCTTTTTCTGCTCATCCCCCGGCGGCGCCAGCCAGGATAAGTTGGCGCCACATGCCTCCGGCAGCGATACGGCGGCCCGTCCGTTGCGGCGGCGCTTTTCGGTACGGCGGAACAATGATTGTGGTGAGTTCATGAAAAACAATTTCAGTTCCATGGCTTTTTTGACGGTGCAGCCGATCATGCAGGGCATCTGCCGGCATTCTTTTGTGGTGGAGCTTGTGGACGGGGTGCTGCCGGCCGACAAGTTCCTCTATTATCTGCAGCAGGACCGCCTGTATCTTGCCGGCTACACCCGCGCCCTGGCCGTGACCGCCGGCCGGATGCGCTCCGACGACGATCTGGCGCTGGTGCTGCATTTCGCCGACAAGACCCTGACCACCGGCCGCGAGCTGCACGACTCGTACTTCAGGGAATACCAGATGCCGGGCACGCAGGCGCGCCGCTCCCCCGGCTGCCTTGCCTACACGAACCACCTGCTGGAGCGCGCGAACATGGGCTCGGCGGCGGAAAGCATCGCCGCGCTGCTGACCAGCTTCTGGATGTTCCGTGAAACGGGCAACCACATCCGCAGCCTTGCGGACGTGGAGAACCCCTACTCCAGATGGATAGAGCACTTTTCCTGCCAGGAATATTCAAAGCTGGTGGATCAGGCCATAGAGCTGTGCGACCGTCTGGCTTCGGAAACGGGCGACGAGGAGCGGGTGCGCATGGCCGAGGCCTTTCTCATATCCAGCCGCTACGAGTACATGTTGTGCGAAGACGCCTGGAACATGAGTTTCTGGCCCTCGTAATAAGCATATGAAATTCATCTTTTCCCAGATGGCTTTTTTCCTGGCCCAGCAGAGCAACCGGCGCAACATCCGTTTCATGCTCCGTTTCGCCTTGTTCGTCATTGTCCTGGTGCTGGTGTACAGCGTGCTGTTCCATATGATCATGGAGACCGAAGGGCAGAAGTTTTCGCCCCTCACCGGCCTGTACTGGACCCTCACGGTCATGTCCACACTGGGCTTCGGCGACATCACCTTTCAGAGCGACCTGGGCAAGATGTTCAGCGTGCTGGTGCTCATGTCCGGCATTTTGCTGTTCATGCTGCTGCTGCCCTTCACATTCATCCGTTTTGTCTACTCGCCCTGGCTCGAAGCCCAGAGCAAGGCCCTGACCCCGCGCGAACTGCCAAAGGACATGGACAAGCACGTGCTCATCGTGGGCTCGGACAACACGGCCCTGAGCATTGCCGAACGCTGCCGGCAGTATGATGTGCCCTATGCCCTGCTCATCCCCGACAGCGCCCTGGCCCTTGAACTGTACGACAAGGGCTATAAGGTGCTGCTGGGGGATCTGGACGCCAGATCCAGCTACGAGGCGGCGCGCGCGGACAAGGCCGCGCTGATTCTGGCCCTGCACGACGACCTCAAAAACACCAACATCGCCGCCACCCTGCGCGAGCTTGCCCCCAACGCGCCCTTGCTGGCCAGCGCCAGCAGCGAGGCCTCGGCGGACATCCTGCGCCTGGCCGGCTGCACCTATGTGTACCGTTTTTCGCAGCTTCTGGGTGAAGGGCTGGCGCGCAGGGTGTTCAGCGCGGGGCAGGAATCCAACATTATCGGACGCTTCGAGGGCTTTTGCATTGCGGAAAGCGCCGCGCACAGCAGCCCCCTCGTGGGCAAAAAGCTGCGGGAAACCGACCTGCGCGACCGCTTCGGCCTGAACGTTACCGGCATCTGGCAGGGCAACCAATACATGCCCGCGCGCCCCGAGACGGTCATTGACGAGGGCGCAGTGCTGCTGCTGGCCGGCACGGCCGACATGCTCGAACGTTACGACCGCGCCTTCACCTCCCATTCCGGCGCGGCCCTGTCCCCGGCCCTGATCCTGGGCGGCGGCCGCGTGGGCACCGCTGTGGCCGCCACCCTGGAAAAACGCGGCATTCCTTTTCGCATTGTGGAGCAAAAGCCGCCCCTGGTGCCCATGGATGACGGGCGCTACGTGCTTGGCAACGCGGCGGACATCAACACCCTGCGCGCCGCCGGCATTGACGCCACCGGCACCGTGGTGGTCACAACCCACAACGACGATTTGAACATCTACCTGACCATTTACTGCCGCAAGCTGCGGCCGGACATCCAGATCATCAGCCGTTCCAGCATGGAGCGCAACGTGGCCTCGCTCTACGGCGCGGGCGCGAATCTGGTCATGAGTCAGGCCGGGATGAGCGCCAACGCTGTCATCAACCTGCTCATGCCGGGGCGGGTATTCATGCTTACCGAAGGTCTGAACATCTTCAGGGTGACAGTGCCGGCGAAGCTGGTGGGGGTCACCCTTCTTGACAGCGGCATACGCCATGATACAGACTGCAACGTGGTGGCAGTCAGGAGCAACGGCGCAAGTACGGTGCCGCCTGACCCGCGCAAGCCGCTGCAGGAGCATGACGAACTGATCCTGATCGGCACCTCGGAAGCGGAAAAAGTCTTCATGGACAAGTTCTACCGTTGAGGAAGCGCTGATTCCAGGGGCTGTTTATAAAGGAAGCAAGGGACAGGGCATGACCATATCAGAACACGGGTTCCTCCGCTGGATCGCCTGGGCGCTGTTCAGCTGCAACGGGCGCATCAAACGTTTCCCCTATGCCTTTGCCTTCTTTTTTCTCATCCTGCTCATGCGCATCTATATCAACCTGGCAACGCAGCTTATCGCGGCCTACTTTGTCCAGGTGCCGGCCGGCATGGAGCTGAACCCCGAATTCTTCGCCGCCCTTGCCACCAGCAACTACGTGCTGCCTTTCATGGTCCCGGTCTTTTACATATACGTGGCTCTGGACATCAAGCGCCTGCGCAGCATCGAAGCGCCCATGATCCCGCTCATCGCCTGCGCCTTTGCGGCCATAAGCTGCCTGACGCCGGTCTTCTTTCCCGCTCTGGGCGAAATGGCGGCCATGACCACCTTTGCCTATCACGCCATCCTGGCCCTGATTCCGGCCAAAGAGGACCGCCTGCACCCGCTGGAGCGCAAGGCGCGCACCTGGAAGGCCCTGGCAAAGGGCGACGGGCAGCCGATCCGCTTGTCCG
>JAJDJN010000081.1 GCA_030267245.1 Desulfovibrio sp. OttesenSCG-928-A18 | reverse complement strand
TACCGCCAGGGACGCCTTAGGGGCTATAGAGGACCATGCACGGCTCAGGTGTTATATGCGGCCTGGCCGTCCTGGGGGTAGGCGGCGGCAACGGCCGCGTGATAGGCGGCATAGCGGCCCTGCAGAATGGCCGCGCGCGCTCCGCGCACCAGGTCCAGGTAATAGGTCAGGTTGTGCAGCGAGTTCAGGCGAAAGGACAATATCTCCCTGGCCTGGAACAGATGACGCAGATAGGCGCGGGAAAAGGTCCGGCAGGTGTAGCAGGAACAGGCCGGATCAAGGGGGCCGTCGTCTTCGGCATATTCCCGGCGCTTGATGTTTACCCTGCCCTGCGAGGTATACAGGGTTCCGTTGCGGGCGTTGCGTGTGGGCAGTACACAGTCGAACATGTCCACCCCCCGGGCGATGCCGGTGAGAATATCCACAGGGGTGCCCACGCCCATGAGATAACGGGGTTTGTCGTGCGGCAGAAGGGGCGCGGTGCTGGCCAGCAGTTCGTACATCTCTTGCTTGGGCTCGCCCACTGAAAGGCCGCCAATGGCAAAACCGTCAAAATCATGCTTCGCAAGGCTGGCCACCGAAGCGGCGCGCAATTCCGGAAAAAAGCCGCCCTGGGTGATGGCGAAAATCAGGTTCCGCCCCGCGCCCCGGGGGAAGGCCGCGCGGGAACGCAGGGCCCAGCGCGTGGTCAGTTCCACTGACCGGGCGGTATAGTCGTAGGGCGTGTTATAGGCCACGCACTCGTCCAGCACCATCATGATGTCGGAATTGAGATTGCGCTGGATGGCCACAACCTTTTCCGGCGTGAACAGATGCTTTGAACCGTCCAGGTGCGAGCGGAACTCGACGCCCTCTTCGCTGAAGCGACAAAGCTCCGACAGGCTGAAGGCCTGAAAGCCCCCGCTGTCCGTAAGTATGGGTTTGTCCCAGGCGTTGAAGCGGTGCAGGCCGCCGCGCCTGGCGACGAGTTCGTCACCCGGGCGCAGGTAGAGGTGATAGGTGTTGCCGAGGATGATGCGCGCTCCCAGGGCCTGCAGGTCATCAGGGGCAATCCCCTTGACGCTGCCCACCGTGCCCACGGGCATGAATATGGGCGTGGGCACGGGGCCGTGGGCAGTGTGCAGTATGCCGGCGCGGGCCGCGCCGTCCCTGCCCTCCACGATGAAGCGACCGGGAAGCTCCTGTTGTTCCTGGTCTTCCGGGCGGGAGTTTTCCATGGCGGGCGGCATCATGGGATGATAAGAGTTTGCCCTATTTTCAGCTTGGTGCTCTTGCCCAGCTTGTTGGCCTTTTGCAAGGCCTCAACGGAGACGCCATGACTGCGCGCGATATTGTAGAGGCTGTCGCCCGCCTGCACCGTGACCGAGCGCGACTTGGCTGAAGCGGCTTTGGACACGGGCGCGGCTTTGCCGGGCTGGCTCCGGGCGCCGGGCTGCACCGTAGCGGCGGCCGGGCTGTTCAGGGAGCCAGTTTTCCCGGGAATGCGCAGGGTCTGCCCGGGCCGGATCAGGGGACGCAGGCAGTCAAGCATGTTGGCTTCGCAGATGGCGCTGGAGGTGGAATCCGTGAGTACCGCGATATGCGAAATGGTGTCGCCCGGCTGCACCACATAAGTTCCGCCGCCCGTCGCGTTCAGGGCCGCAGCCGCCGGACTTGCCGCCCGGGGGGCGGCAGCGGCCGGCCGTTGTCGGCTGTTGCCCGGGATATTGATGCGCTGTCCCGGCCTGAGGGCGGTCTGGCTGGGCGACATGCGGTTGGCCAGGCGGATGCTGTCCACAGTGGTGCCCCAGGCGCGGGCCAGTTCATACAGGGTATCGCCCGAGCGCACGGTATAGGTGCCGGCGCTGGCCGAGGCCTGGCTGTCCGGCAGGGCGTCATAGACAGGCGCGGAACGCCCCTTGCCCGGTATGATCAGGCTTGTGCCGCTTTTAGGCAGCTTGGAGATATTGTTCGCCTCGCGGATGGCCGCCACGCTCACGCCATAGCGTTTGGCAATGGATGTCAGGCTGTCTCCCTTGCGCACCGTGTGCTCCTTCCAGTCCGCGAATATGCGCGCCTCTTTGCTTGCCACCCAGGAAACGGCGGCGGCCAGCTTTTCCGGCGGCACATAGGCCGTGCTGTCGCGGTAGGGCGGGCTGGCTGTGCGGCGAAAGGCCGGGTTCATGCCCGAAAACTCGTCCCAGGGCAGATCCAGACTCTGGGCCAGGCCGGAAAGGTTCGTGCCCGGCGGAACGTTCATGGGCACCAGGTTCCAGGCCATGGCCGGCGTGGGTTCGGAGAATCCCAGGCGGCGCAGGTTGCGCATGATCTTGGCCATGGCAATAAGCCGTGGCACGTAATCCCTGGTTTCATCCCGCAGCCTGAGCTTTTCCTCCAGCTTTGCGTCCAGGCGGCAGAGTTCGAAAAAGTCCTTTGCTCCTGTACCGTCAAGGGCCTTGCCCACCTTGCCCTCGCCGGCGTTATAGGCGGCAATGGCCAAATGCCAGTTGGAGAACATGTTGTTGAGCATCAGCAAATAGTCGGCGGCCGCAAGGGTGGCCTTGTAGGGGTCGCGCCGCTCGTCGATCCAGGAATCCTGGGATAGATTGAATTTTCTGCCGGTGGAGGGGATAAACTGCCACAAGCCGGCCGCGTTGGCGGGTGAACGCGCGTTGGGGTTGCCGCCGCTTTCCACCATGAACAGATAGGCCACATCGGGCGGTATGCCTCGATCCGAAAAGATCTTGCGCACATAGGGCAAAAAGCGGGAACTGCGCTCCACATAGCGCTCCAGGGTCCTGCGGTGCTGATGCACAAAAAACTTGAAGTGCAGTTCCACAATCTGCGCGTCTTCCTCGGACAGGTGCCGGTCCAGATCGCTTACGGTCTTGAAGGCATGCAGTTCGTCAGGCGTAAGCGGCAGACCGTCGTCGCGGGGCGTATACGGAATGGGCATCATCTCTTCCATGTCGGCCTTGTACTTCAAAGTCGGCTCGGGCTCCTCGCGTGTGGCGCAGCCGCCAAGAAGCAAGCTGGCCAGCGCGAAAAGACAGGCAAAAAGCGGCAGGAAGCATAATGAACGAAGCAGGGGGCTCTGGGCAAAAACTCCGCCCCCGGCCGGGCTGGTCCGGGAGGGTAAAGCCGCCTCGGCGCTTCGGGCAATATCCAGGCTGACGGCCCTTTTCAAAAGTCCAGGCGCATCCGTCGCGCCGCCGTACTCGCCGGATCCTTTCGGACCATGCATAACCATGGATTGAAACGCAGGCATGAAGACCTCATCAAAGGTAGCAGGTTCGCTTTGAGATGCAGTACAGGGGTGGGGAAGGCCCGCCAGCGTCAGCCACGCGGACCTTGCCGCGCCGATCCCGCAAGGCCGTCATTGTATCGGAGAGCACGACTCTGTGATACAGTGCGCGAAAGAAAAGCGGAGCACGCACGGCAAAGGATTGAAAGATCCGGGAGAAGCCGGTAAAAAAAACCCCGAGTACTCATAGCCTATCTTTTTTCACGTGGCAACCGCGCCCCAAGCCTGCTTTGCCGTTCCGCCCGGCATGCGGCGGCACAAGCGCGAAAGCCGCGGCAAGGAGCCCGTCATGCCCGACTCGTCCAGAACATTTTCACGCCGCAACCGACGGCCTGGTTCCCGGCCAGTTGCAAAGCCCGCTTCAAAGCCAGGCCCGGCCCATTTTGCGTCTTCCCCTACACCGCCTGCCGCGCCGCCCGCTCCTGCGTCGCCGCCTGTCGGGGAGAGCTTTCCTGCCCCGCACGACGCCCAGGCCCCGCTACTGCCGGGTCTGAAGCCGGTTCTTGAACTGCTGGCGCATTCGCCGGAGCGTGTGGATGCGGTTTTTTTGCGCAAGGGACGGCACAGCCGGGATATGGAAAGCATTGTGGACGCCTGCCGGGCGGCGGGTGTACGTTTTTCGCTGCTTCCGCCCCCTTCTTTTGCCAGAATTTACGCCGGCAAAAGCCAGGGGGTAGTGGCCCGTCTTTTTGAAGCGGGCTTTATGGAACTGGACGCGCTTTTGGACACGGTTCAGGACGCCCCGCTGCCCCTTTTGCTGGCCCTGGATCAGGTGCAGGACCCCGGGAACGCCGGCACCCTTGCGCGCAGTTTATACGCCATGGGCGGGGCCGGCATAATCGTGCCCCGGCACAACGGCGTATACCTTGGGGCGGCCGCAGCCAAAGCGGCGGCCGGAGCCCTGGAACTGCTGCCCGTGGCCAAAAGCGCCAATCTCGGCCAGGCCCTGGACAAGGCCGGGAAACTCGGCATCACCGTTTACGGAGCCGTATCCCTGCCCCCGGCCGCCCCGGCCCCCCAGGAACGGACAAAGGCGCGCCCCGGGCAAGCGCCTGCCGCGCTGTCGCCCCTGAACATCTTTTATGAAGCCCCCCGGCTCCCCGCCCTGCTCGTGCTCGGTAGCGAGGACTCGGGCCTGCGGCCCGGAATGGAAAAACGCTGCGACTTTCTTGTAAGCATCCCCATGCTGCGCGATTTTGACTCCCTCAATGTCGCGCAGGCAGGCGCCATGCTCCTGGCCTGGTTCGCCCGGCACCAATTCATGCACCAACAGTCGACAAAGAGCTGAATATGAACGACACAACAAAAATGACCTGGAAGTTCCAGCGCATCGGCGGCCTTGAGCAGGTGAGCCTGCGCAATGCCGATGAAATCGCGCACCTGGATCAGCTTGATCCCAAGCTCTGGGTGGCATTGAGCTGCCCGGCGTCGGGCCTGGAGTTCGATGCCCGGACCCTGCAACTCATTGACGCGGACGGAGACGGCCGCATCCGCATCCCCGAGGTTCTGGCGGCCGTCCGCTGGGTCTGCTCGCTGCTCACGGACCCGGCCTGTATTGTGGAACCCGAGGCCGAACTGCCCCTTGACGCCATAAATACCGACAGCCCCGAAGGCAGCAGGATGGCGGCCACCTGCCGGGCCATTCTGGAAAACCTGGACAAGGGCGAAGCCGCCAGCCTGAGCCAGGAGGACGTGACCAAAGCCGCGGCCAGCGCGGCGAAAAACCTTTATAACGGAGACGGCATCCTGCCGCCTCTGCCCGACTTTGGCGAGGATATCGCAAGCTTTATTGAAGACGCCCTGTCCGTTGTGGGCGGCGTGCGCGATGCCAGCGGACTGCCCGGAATCAATATGGAAATCGCCGCCGCCTTCATGCAGAGCCTGAAAGAAAGGCGGGACTGGCAGGAACGCGTGAGCGCCGCTTCGGAGCCCCTGGGCGCGGATAGCGCCGAGGCCTGGGCTCTGCTGCAAAAGCTCGGAGACAAAATAAACGACTATTTTCTGCGCTGCGAACTGGCGGCCTTTGCCCCCGACTCCACAAAATCCCTGAACGCCTCCGGGGGCGTCGATGTTGACGGCTGCCTGAGCATCCCCACTGTTCACGGGCTCATTGACCCAAAGCTGCTGGAAGAACTGCCCCTGTCCCGGATTGAGGCCGACAGACCCTTGCATATCGCCTCCGGGCTCAATCCGGCCTGGAGGCAGCCTGTGCAGCGTTTTTTCAGTCTCATCGGCCCGCTCCTGGAACCGGCCGAAGACCAGGAAGCGAAAAGCGGGGACGAGGCGGCAACAGCCGCATCCGGGCTTTCGGCCAGGGGGCAAAAAGCCTCGGGCGGCTGCGCCACTTTGAGCGTCGAGGACTGGCGGCGCGTACAAAACGCTTTCGCCCCATACGCCGAGGCCCTGGCCAAAAAACCGCCCGTGGCGGCGGCAACGGTGAACATACCCCCGGACCCGGCCAGCGGCGGCAAGCTCGACAGCATGAAAAGCGAGCGGGTACGGGAGCTGCTGCAAAGCGACATCCTGGACCGCTTTGCCGCCCTGGCGCAAAAGGACGCCTCCGTGCCGGCCGCCTCGGCCGACATAGCCGCGGCGGAGCGGCTGACCTTGTATTATCTGCATCTGCACCGCCTGCTGATGAACTTTGTCTCCTTTTACGACTTCTACTCCATGCGCCGCAGCGCGGCCTTTCAGGCCGGCACCCTGTACCTTGACAGCCGCAGTTGCCGGCTCTGCCTGCCGGTGGCGGATCTGGCCAGGCACGCCAGCCTTGCCGCCTACAGCGAGCTCTGCCTCGTATATTGCGAATGCCGGAAGGCGCACAGCACACCGGGCGGCGCCCCGGGCGAAGGCGAACGGGACAGCATGACCATAGTGGCGGCCATGACCGCCGGTGAAGCGGATATGCTCATGGAAGGGCGAAACGGGGTTTTTGTGGATAACACCGGGCAGGACTGGGACGCCACTGTGGTCAAAATCATCAGCAATCCGATCAGCCTGCGCGAGGCGCTCTGGCAGCCCTACAGAAAATTCGGGCGCATGGTCACCGAACAGGTGGGCAAGTTCGCCGGGGCAAAACAGGCCGAATTGTCCGAGTCGGCAGCCAAAAAGGCCCAGAGCGCGGTGAGCGGGGTTCTTGCGCAGCCAGCGCAAAAAAGCGGGCAAAGCGCCGCGCCCTTTGACATCGGCAGGAGCGTGGGCATTTTCGCGGCCATCGGCCTTGCCCTCGGTGCCATAGGCACGGCCCTGGCCAGCATTGCCAACGCCCTGTTTTCCCTTAGCTGGTGGCAGTTTCCGCTGATATTCGTCGGGCTGTTTATGCTGGTCTCCGGTCCTTCCCTGGTCCTGGCCTGGCTGAAACTGCGCAAAAGAACCTTGAGTCCCTTGCTGGAGGCTTCGGGCTGGGCTGTAAACGGCCGGGTTCCGATCAACTTCACCCTGGGCAGGCGGCTCACCTCCCTGGCCGCCCTGCCGCCCAACGCCCAGCGCAGCTTTAACGACCCCTTGCGCAAACCCAGACGCTGGCACATCGCGGCCCTTGCCCTTACCCTGATCCTGGCGCTTGCCGCAGGCTGGATATGGATTGCCGAACCGCCCTTTGTGCAGCCGGTCAAACGTTTCATCCACGAACGCTTCACTCCGGACAAGGCAAAGCCCGCAGCCGGAGCCAAGGCGTCAGGAGCGCAGGGCGCGGCCTCCGCGAAATGAAGCGGGGGGGCTCTGCCCCCTCGGACTCCCCCGGCAGGGGGCGGCGGCCCCCTGCACCCGCGAATATGATCCACGATATGGAGGTCAAGGGGCATCATGCGGCGCCCTTTGGCCCCGGAGGCGAACTCCACAGACAGGAAGGGCAGCAATGGAAATAAACAGTTCAGCCAAGGCGGCAAAAAAGCCAAACAAGGACAGAACAATTTCGCGTCTGTGGTCCGTGCTGCCGCCTGCGGTTCGCTGGCCCCTGCTGCTTTCTGGCAGCGGCGACGCCTGGCTGCTGCCCCTGGTCAACGCCCTGGCGGAAGCCATGGGCAAAGAATCCGGCGCCGCGCAACTGCTGCGTCCCGTGCTGTATGATCTGGCCCTGCATGCCTGGGAGCTGAACCCCCTTTCGGCGCAGGCTGCTTCCATTGTCTTTATGCTTCAGGAGCAACAGCCTTTTTTGAGCAAAGGGGCGCTCACCCTGTGCAAGATCGCCAAATTTCTCAAGCCGGGCAACCCCCCGCTGGCCAAGCGCATCCAAAACTGCTTTCTGGAGGGCGACAACGATGCGGTCAAGCCCTTGTTGAACAAGGCCCTGTCGGGCGAGCCCGCCAATCCCTTCTGGTTCTACTTCGCCTCGTACCTCGGCTTGCGGCTTGGGGAACAGGACTGGTATGAAGCGCGGTTGCAAAAGGCCCCCCTGCCCCGGGATCTGCACCAGATGCTGCTGGCGGATCTGCTCTTCGCCCGCGAATCCTTTGCCGAAGCCGCCGCCCTGTACGCCGAAGTTTACAGCCGCACCGCGCTGCCGGAGTTGCTGGTCAGGCAGGGTGAATGCGAAAAGCGCCTGGGCGGGCGCGAGGCTGCCGCCATATGCTGGCAAAAGGCCCTGGCCCAGCGCCCCTGGCAGGTGAACTTGATTCTGCGTCTTTCGGATTTGCTAGCCGGGCGGGATCTGCCCCGGGCCCAGCCCCCTGGCCGGGGGCAGATACTGCTTTATTCCTGGAACCACGGCCAGGATCTGAACCTGACCCTGCAGGAGCTGTACGCATCGGATCTCGGCGATGCCGGTCTGACCCTTTTGGACAACGGCAGCACCGACAACACGGCCGAAGTGGCTTGCGCCTGGCAGGAACGCTTTGGCAGCCGCATGCGCCGCATAACGCTGCCGGTCAACGTTGGCGCGCCGGCGGCCCGCAACTGGCTGCTGCGTACTGAAGAAGCCCTGGCCGCCTCCTGGGTTGTTTTTCTGGATGACGACGCCCTGGTGCCCTGCAACTGGCTCGGATTGCTAGGCAGCGCCGCACACACGCTTCCCGAGGCCTCCATCATCGGCTGCCGCATTGTGGACCAGGCTGCGCCCATGGCCATGCAGAGCGTGGACCTGCACCTTGAGCCCGAGTTCGACCCTGACGGCGCGCCCCTGGGCGAACTGCCCTTCAGCCTTGTGGAGTCGCACCAGATGTGCCTGGATTACGGGCAGTTCAACTATCTGCGCCCGACCCTTTCGGTTACGGGCTGCTGTCATCTGCTTACGCGCAAGGGGATCGACAGCACCGGCCCCTTTGACCTGCGCTTTTCCCCTTCCCAGTTTGACGATCTTGAACGCGATCTGCGCGCGGCAACTGGCGGCGCTTACTGCGTATATCAGGGGCATCTCGCTGTCCGGCACCTCAAACGCAGCGGCAAGGCGGCTAACTTGTCCGCCTGGCAACTGGCCAATGTGACGGGCAATATCAAAAAGCTCATGCTCTCCTATCCCCCCGAGCAATTGGGCCGCCTGTGCCGTGACGACCTTGACCGGCAGCACGGCTTTCTGCTCCAAAGGCTGGAAGAAATCGCCCAGCATAAACCCGC
>JAJDJN010000080.1 GCA_030267245.1 Desulfovibrio sp. OttesenSCG-928-A18 | reverse complement strand
AGTGCTTCCCTAAAGCCTGTTGTTACTCCAGAGAACGCAGCAAGAGCATGTAGCCGTCCAGGGCGTTGTTGAAGGACACGTCGTTATGGTCAAAGGCCAGGCCGAGTGCAAGCCTGCTGCCGCTTGTTTCCGTGCTGCGCACAACGCAGGCCACCCGCGAAACCTTGCCCTGGGGGGACAAGACCGTCTGCAGAATGAGCGACTCGCCGGCCTTGAGTCGGCGCAGGTCGGATTGCCCCTTCAAATCCACATCCACCCTGCAGCCGCCGGAGCTCAAGTCATGCAGTACGCCGACCCCTTCGCCGTGCTGGCTGAACAGCGACGCGGGCAGAGAGCAGGAAATGCGCTGATACCGGCGTGTTTCCAAAATGCTCATCCGGTCTGGGTAAGTTGTATAGAGCAGCAGAGTGGGCTTGAAGGAATAGGTAATGATTTCAGTTAAAAAAGTAGTTACCGCCGCGTTGGCCAGATAGCGGACCTCAACCCTTGTATCGGGAATCAGCTTTTTTACCAGCCCCGGCACCGACGGCAGGCGGAGGATCAGGAAATCATAATGCGAGGTGCCCAAAAATTCGCCCTGTAGCGGCACATTCTGGCGGCTTACGGGGTTGAGCCGCACATATACTCTGGTGTTCAGAGCCATGTCCAGCTTGGGCATGGTTTCCTGGTACTGTTTCGGCATCTGCGCGGCGTCGGCTCGTTTGAAAATGGCGTTCATCAGAACATGCAGCCCCTGGGGCGGATATGCGCGCGCATTGCGGCACACGCGGTTCACAAGCCGTGTGCGGGTGTCCGGAAACCCGAAACCGGAAACGGGCATTAACGCCCGGGGCAATGACTTGAGGACAAATCCCCGCAGGGCAAATACACTTTTCCAAAATGAATTTGCTCTATAAATACCGCATGAATTTCCCGGGTTCGCCCCAGGCGGGCCCTGCCTGCCGTCAAAGGGCAAAACTCAAGGCAAATCCGCTCCAAATGCGCGCGGACAACGTCGCTTCAGACGCAGTTTTCATGCTGTGGGCAGTATATCCGAGGCAGGCAGGGGAAGCAATAGACGCTGGCCCGGAAATCGCAAACGGCCCGCAAGCGCCATAGTGCCCCTTTACCCCCCAATATTGACGCTCATGTTCACGGCTACAGCTGGCCGCTGCCCCCTGCTGGGGGGGCCATGGGGGCTGTTTCCAGGGGACAAAGCCCGCTCGGAGCTTCGTGCTGCGGGGCCCCTTGCGCGCCGCCTTCGCTTGGGATACACCCTGTCCATGCTTTCCTACCCCCAATTCTCGCCCGAGGCCTTTTCCATCGGTCCCCTGCATGTACGCTGGTACGGGCTCATGTACCTGTGCAGCTTCGTGGCCGCATGGCTTCTGGGACGCAGGCGGGCAAAAAACAGCGGGGTTTTTAGCAAAGCCCAGTTCGAGGAAGTGCTGACCTTCGGCATTCTCGGGGTGATCCTGGGCGCGCGCCTGGGCTATGTGCTCTTTTACAAGCCGGCCATGTTCTGGCAGGACCCGATAAAAATCCTGCAAATCTGGCAGGGTGGCATGTCCTTTCACGGCGGCCTGCTGGGGGTGATACTCGCCCAATGGCTGTCGGGCAGGCGCTACGGCAAGAGCCTTTTTGAAACCATGGACTTTATGGCCCCCCTGGTGCCGCCCGGGCTTTTCTTCGGGCGCATGGGCAATTTCATCAACGGCGAACTCTGGGGGCGCGTGACCGATTCGCCCTGGGGCATGATTTTTCCCGACGCCGGCCCCCTGCCCCGGCATCCGTCCCAATTGTACGAAGCGGCCCTGGAAGGCATTGTCCTGTTCACCATCCTCTGGATATATTCGGCCAGACCACGCCCAAAAATGGCTGTCAGCGGCCTGTTCTGCCTTGGTTACGGCGTCTTTCGCTGCTTTGTGGAGTTTTTCCGGCAGCCGGATGCGCACCTGGGCTATCTGGCCTTTGGCTGGCTGACCATGGGCATGCTCCTGTGCCTGCCCATGATCGCCCTGGGCCTGACCCTGCTGTATCTGGCCCTGCGCCGGAAGATTCCCCGCGCGGGAACGCGGGGAATAACCGGAAGCTGAAAAAACTGCTTGCAAGCCTGCTAGACTCGGTATATACAGCACTTCTTCGCCGAGGTGGTGGAACTGGTAGACACGCTATCTTGAGGGGGTAGTGCGCTAGTCGTGTGCGGGTTCGAGTCCCGCCCTCGGCACCATAAGAAGATTCAACGGCTTTGCCAGAGTTTTTGCAATAACCGCTCCAGTCCCAGGACCAGAGCGGTTTCTTGTTTTCGGATGCCCGGCTTTTTCCTTATCTTTTGGCAGTTTACCTTTGAAATGCTTGCATAACGGCGAGCAAAGCTCGCCTACAGACACTTCAGGGCAGGATTTGAGGACAAAGCCTTGCAGAGCATTACAACTTTTAAAAGTTCAAATGCTCTGGTTTGCAGTAAATTTGCTTGTTGGTTATACTGCCGCCATGACCGAACCAGTTGCCGACAAGTCCGACCTTGAAGCTGTATCTCTAATCAGGATCTTTACAGACTGCATCATTCTGGGCTGTACCGCCTGGGGCGGGTACATGTCCCTTCTGGCGCAAGCGCAAACACGCTTTGTGACCAAGCGGAAATGGATAAGCGACAAAGGTTTTCTGGACATGATTGCCCTGGTATCCATGCTGCCTGGGCCACAAGCGGTTAACGCCATAGCTTTGTTGGGCTACCGCCTTCGCGGCTGGACGGGCTTCTTTTCGGCTCTGATCGGCACCGTGCTGCCTGGCTTTCTCTTTATCCTGTTCTTGTGGAAATGTTATTACTACTTCAGTGATTTCCAGACCCTTACCAGGGCTGTGACCATAGGGGTACTGCCGCCGCTGGCGATGATCATCGCCAAAGCCGCGCAAATGCAGGCTCTGGGCTCCACCCGGACGCTGAAAGAAAAAATTCTGGCCGCCGTCTGCGCCCTGTCCCTGTTGCTGCTTCCTTATTGGGGAACAAGCATTCTGGTGATTATTGCCAGCGCCCTTGTCGCCATATTCTTTTGGAAAAAAGAAGTCTCGCAACTCGAAATCCCGCATAAGGCAATGCCGGTCTCGCACATAGTGTTGTGCATCATTCCCGTTTGCTTCATTATCTTCAATATATTCCCCAGCCTGCTTCCCGATCTTTTACTCGCCAAGATCGGGCTCGTTTTTGCCGGGATCAGCACCAGCCTTTTCGGGGGCGGACTGGTGGTGGTTCCCCTGCTCCAGGGGCTTCTGATCAACGATTTTGGCTGGCTGGAACAATCCACTTTCAACGTCGCTCTGGCAGCCAGCCAGCTTACGCCAGGGCCGGTTTTAAGTGTCGCCACCTTTGCCGGCATGCAACTGGCCGGAATCGCGGGCGCCGCATTGGCAACAATAGGCACCTACTTCCCCACGGCCTTCATTACGGTTGGGGCAAGCAGCATTTCAGAAAAATTCCTGTCCATGCCCGTATTTCAAAAAGCCATGGCCGGAATCCGCTGCGCCGTGGTCGGTTTGATTGCCGGCGCGGCAATCACCCTCTTGCTCAAGCTGCCTTTCGGCCTTTACCCCTTGAGAGTGCTGCTGCTGGTGGCCAATGCCTTTTTTCTTGTATGGTTTTTCAAGCTGCCGCCGTATATCTCTTTGCCGCTCAGTTGCCTGCTGGCATGGATTATTTTTTAGAGCAAATTCACTTTGAAAAGAAGACGCGCGCAGCACGCCCCGCGTTGCAGAATTACCGGCAGCGCTTTTTCAAGGCCCTGCTCCTGGCGGATCACAGGGGGTCAAAGCCGGGAGGGGGCGCGGGCGGGCGCGCCGCCCCGTTCTGTTCCGGGGCCGTACCGCCCTGTTCCGGAGGCTGGGCCGGATCTGACGGGGCATCCGGCGGGCTGAAACCCGGCGGGAGCCCCCCCTGCCCGGCCGGGTAGTCGTGGGCATGGCCATCTGTGCGCGGTTCAAGGAAAAAGCCCGCTTCCAGCCCCGCCCGCCGGTATTCTTTTTCTTTCAGGCGCATGGCGTTCAGCGGCTCCACGACAATGGCCGGGACCCGGACCGGGCAATGCTGCTCGCAATAGCCGCAGCCGTAACAGCGCAGGGCGTCCACCACGGGCACGGGCACCTTGGCCTCCGGCATCTGGACGACCTTTACCGAGCCGTAGGGGCAAACTTCCTGACAGACCAGGCAACTGCGGTCCTCGGCCCAGGCAAGACAGCGTTTTTGCTCCACAACGGCCGTGCCGACCTTGGCCCAGCGCTTTTCTTCCAGAGGCAGGGCCTGCAGCGCCTGGGTCGGACAGACCAGCCCGCAGGCGGCGCAGTCAGGGTCGCAGGGGCCTCGTCGCGGCACCAGCACCGGGCTGAACATGCCCTCCACCCCTGCGCTGAACCATACCGGCTGCAGCCCGTTGGTCGGGCAGACCTTCATGCACTCCCCGCAGCGGATGCAGCGGTCAAGAAAGTCCGCTTCCGGCAATGCCCCGGGCGGGCGCACCAGGTTGGCGGCCCAGATAAGCCCGCGCTGGGCGGGGCGAAGCAGGGAGGATGCTCCCGAATATTGCAGCGAGGCCGCGGCCAGGCCGAGGGCGGCCGCGCCCACAAAAGCCCTGCGTGACGGCAGGGGGCAAAGCCCGGACGACGCTTCATCCCTGTCGGTCCCGGCCCCTGTCCGACCTTCCTCTCCTCTTGTCCTTTCCCCGGCCCCTGTCCGACCAGCCGCTCCCCTTGCCCGCTCCCCGGCAGGGGACCGGGCCGCCCCTTGAGCCTGTGCCTGCTCCTTGTCCCTTGCGCGGGTCTGAGGCGTGCGCATGACGCCGGAAAAGCAAAAAGTCGTTCCGCCCGTCGGACAGACATCCACACAGCGCCGGCAGGTCAGGCACTCGCTATGCATTGTGTCCGCAGCATCCGAATGTATGGCCCCGCCGGGGCAATGCCTGGCGCAAGCGCCGCAGGCAGCGCAATCCGCCACCTTGCGCCTCCAGAAAGGACGCCGGGCCAAAAGCCCCATGAGCGCTCCCGCCGGGCAGAGATAGCGGCACCAGAAACGCGGGCGGACCCGTTCCAGCACAAAGAGAATGGCAAAAAAAATCGCTACAAAATATATGCTTTCAAAGCGCCTGGCTTCCACGCTCATATAGCTCAGGGACTGCCAGTCAAAAAAGGCGGCCAAAGGCCTGCCCGCGCTCAGGCCGAACTCGGCCCCCAGCAAAAGCACCGGGTGCAGCACCAGGGCGTAGAAGCGCGTAATCAGGGCAATGGGCGAGCCCCAGAACAGCAGGTTCACGCCCGCAAAGGCGGCCGTGAACATCACGGTCAGGATAATATATTTAACCCGGCTCCAGGCCGGAGAAAGTGACTTGCCGGCCGGTCGGGACTTTTTGCCCGCAAAAAAAGCGCCCACGGCGCGCCCGATATCCAGGCTGGTGCCCATGGGGCAGATATAGCCGCAAAAGACACGGCCGAACACAAGGCTCAGCCCGAGTATGAGCAGCCCGGGCCAGAGACGCGGCAGCCATTCGCGGGCGGCGACCGGGATCAGCGCGGCCGCCGAGGGGTCAAGACGCAAAAAAAGATCCGCTGGAAGCAGGAATTCCCCCAAAGGCCAGGCCGCGCCCAGCAACAAAAAGATGAACAGGGCCAGACTACAGCCTTGAATCACTATGCGCAGACGCCTTGCTGAAGTACGAGCTGTTTTCATAAGGACCTTCCCGACGCTGTCCCTCCAGCGCCAAAGGGGCGCTCCCTTGCCTTTTAACCGGAGCGCCCCTAGATTAACAGGAACAGGGCCAGTGCATCACAAAGGGATGCGAGTTCGGGCCGTAAGGGGGAACATGCTCATGGCTGTTGGTTGGGCAAAAGATAGCGCGGTTGGCGATCAGATCGCAAGTTCCATTGAAGATGAAGTAGCGCGGGCGCGCAGCAGACTCCCCAGGGGGGAAAGTCTGCATGAATGCGAAGACTGCGGCGGGACCATACCGGAGGCCAGAAGATGCGCCCTGCCCGGCGTCCGCGTGTGTGTGGCCTGCCAGGAAGAACGGGACAAAGACTTTGTCCGCTTTTCCGGCTACAACAGAAAAGGCAGCAAGGACAGCCAGTTGCGCTAACCCGGATTTTGCGCGAAGCGAAAAATCCGGGCAACGGGTCTACGCGCCGTCGACCCAGCGGGAGAAGGGGTGGCGCACAAGGTTGGCGTTGTAGTAGCGCAAATCATGAGTCACCTCCTGCCCGAGCCAGTCCGGCCTGGCAAAAAGCTGATCTTCAGCCGCAAGCTCCACCTCGGCCAGCACAAGGCCGGCGTTTTCTCCCTTGAATTCGTCTATTTCCCATACAAAGCCCTCAAAGGGGATGCGGTAGCGTACCTTTTCAATCAGGGGCCGCTCCGCCATGCGTTCAAGCATGGCGGCCGCATCGGCAAAAGGAATGGCGTACTCGTATTCTTCACGGGAAAAGCCCTTCTGCTCCCCCTTTACGGTCAGAAAAGCCGTGCGCCCCACAGTACGCACGCGCACCGTGCGCTCCCTGGCGCTGTTCAAATAGCCCTGCCATATGGGCAGGCCCTCGGCCAGGCCGCGCCAACCGTCGTTTTTTAACAAAAACTTGCGTTCAATTTCCAGCGCCATAATCGCATTCCTCCGAGTCTTCCTTACCGGACCGCTGTCCGTGAACCGTGACATTTTCAACGTAAAAACTCCGCCGGTCCATTCTCGTAAATTATACCGCGAAAGGCCACTCTTTTCCGGTGCATTGCGCCAAAGGGGCGGCGCGTCAACGGCGCATTACGCGACAAAGGGCATTGCCCCACTTGCCAAATCCGCAAGAAATGCCTAGTCTTTGCGCGTTGAAAAACTATTTTTCCGATCCCGGTTCGCGAGGTGCTCATGTCAACGCATGTTGATGCTGAAGGCAACGTCATGATGGTTGACGTTTCAGGCAAAAACAGTACGGAACGCACGGCCGTTGCCGAGGGACGCATAAGCATGTCCCCCGCCTGCCTGAAAGCCGTGCGGGAACGGGCCTTTGCCAAGGGCGACGTTCTCACTGTCGCGCAACTGGCCGGCATCATGGGCTCAAAACGCACCGCCGACATCATCCCCCTCTGCCACCCCCTGCCCCTGACCAGCAGCAAGGTGGAACTGTTCCTGGAAGAGTCCGGCGGCTTTTATGGCGTGCGCGCCCTGTGCACGGTCAGAACCAGCGGCCGCACGGGAGTGGAAATGGAGGCCCTGACCGGGGCCGGCATTGCCCTGCTCACCATATACGACATGTGCAAATCCATGGACAAAGGCATGGAAATCACGGATATTCGCTTGCTGCGCAAAAGCGGCGGCAAAAGCGGCGACTACGTCAGGCCGTGACGGGACGGACATTTCAAAAAAAGCGCCAGAAGTTATTCTACAAGATGACGGCAAAGCCCCCCATTGCGGCTTATGCGCCACTTCGCCAACAAAAGCACGCGCCATGACAGTGGAAGGAGCAATCATGCAAGAACCCGCCCTCCTTGATGCCCACGGCAGAAAAATCACCTACATGCGCGTCTCATTGACGGATCGCTGTAATTTCCGTTGTGTCTACTGTATGCCCGAGGAAGGCGAACCGCATATCCCCCACGAGGAAATTCTCAGCTTTGAAGAACTGCTGCGCGTGTGCCGCGTTGCCGCGGAAATGGGCATCAGCCGCTTCAAGGTTACCGGGGGTGAGCCCCTGTGCCGCAAGGGCGCTGTGGACTTCATCCGCAGACTCAAGCAACTGCCCGGGGTCGCGCAGACCACCATTACCACCAACGGCGCCCTGCTCGCCCCATATGTTGACGAACTGGCCGCCATCGGTGTTGACGGCATCAATGTCAGCCTCGATTCCTTGAGCCAGGATCATTACAACAACATCACCCGCGCCAGAATACCCCTGGGCAAGGTCCTCCCGGCCATGGCCAGGGCCAGGGACAAGGGCATTCTGGTCAAAATCAATGTCGTCCCCCTGAAGGACTATAATGAAAGCGATTTGCCCGAACTCATCAACTTCGCCCTGACCAGCGGCTATCATATCCGCTTCATCGAACTGATGCCGGTCGGCCGGGGCAAGCTCTATGAAGGGGTGCCCCAGGACAACATCAGGGAGATGATCGAAGAATCCTTCGGCCCCCTTGCGCCCCTGGGCCGGGTTATCGGCAACGGGCCGGCCGAATGCTTCAGCGTGGCCGGCTACAGCGGCAGCGTGGGCTTTATCTCCGCCGTGAGCAAAAAGTTCTGCCACTGCTGCAACCGGGTCAGACTGACCTCCCTGGGATTTTTGAAAACCTGCCTGCATCACAATATTGGCGTGCACCTGAAGCCCCTGCTTCGGTCAAAGGCCGGCGACGCCGAACTGGTGCAGGTAATGCTGGCCGCCGTCCGTAAAAAACCGCTGGCCCACGAGTTCGCCCGCGCGTTGCGGACCGGGGATTCCGGCAATTTTCTTATGAACAGCGTGGGCGGCTGAGGCCGTTCTTGCGCGGGACAAGGAGCGACATATGGGCAAAGTCATTGCGGTATGCATGAGCAAAAAAAAGGGCATAGCCAAAAAGAACGTCGGTTCGGGCCTGTTTATCGAGGATTTCGGCCTTGAAAGCGACGCCCACGCCGGCAAATGGCACCGGCAGGTAAGCTTGCTCTCGCACGAAAAAATCGAGGCATTTCGCGCCAAAGGGGCCATCGTGACCTACGGCTGTTTTGGCGAGAACCTGGTTGTGGACAGCATTGATTTTGCCGCCCTGCCCGTTGGCACGCGCCTGAGCTGCGCCGACGTGCTGCTGGAAATCACCCAGATCGGCAAGGAATGCCACGACAAGTGCCAGATTTACCACAGCATGGGTGAATGCATCATGCCCACCCAGGGGGTGTTCGCCAAAGTCCTCAAGGGCGGGCAGATCAAAAGCGGCGATATCATGAGCATCGTTGAGGCCTGAAAA
>JAJDJN010000008.1 GCA_030267245.1 Desulfovibrio sp. OttesenSCG-928-A18 | reverse complement strand
CCGGCCTGGGTCCGCCTCGCCTCCCATATCCTCGGGGGCTTGCACCGGGGTCATTTTCACCTCGGGCAGCTGCGGAACGACGGTGGGGGGAACAACAGGCGCCAGCGGCCCGTCAATGTCACCGGCCGCCGCAAGCATGGCGGCCCGCTCCGGCTGCGGAAAGAAAAAGGGCTGAGCCGCCGCAGCCTCCGGCAAAGCCGCGCAGACAAGGCAGCCCAGGAGCGCCATGCGGCGTAGCGACCGCGCAACACGGTTCCATGCTGAAAAAAATCGATGCATATATGAAATCCGTTTCCCGACAGTTTCTTTGTGCAAGGCATGCTGCCTGCTGTTACAGACACTTGACGCTAAAACAAAGAAAGAAGTATTGTCAAATTATAAGCTTATGCAAGGGAATATATCATGAAAGCCCGAACTGGCGCTGTTCCCGGGGCAACAGCCCCCGGCGGACACAATGAGGTGGATTGTCATGCCGCTTTGGAGTATGCTTGGAATGTAGAATTTGTCGCAGGCGGGCCTTGCCCGCTATTTGAAGAGTTATGTCGCGTCCCGTATGATCGCGGCTTTACGACTTGAAACAACAGCGCCTTTTCACCCGTTTTGCCCTGATGCGCGCAGTCCGGGAGCCCTGACCGGGCAGAGGCACGAAGCCCGTTCACCTTATAGCCGACACAGCGGATTTCCTCATGTCCATAACGCACCTTTCACTCTACGTCACGGCCGACGAACAGGCCATGGCCGAAGAGGCCGCCCGGATTATTGTCGCCATGAGCAAAGAGGCCATTGCCAAAAGAAACCTCTTTACCATCGCCCTGTCCGGCGGCGATACGCCCATTCCCCTGTTCCGCCTGCTGGCCTCTCCGGTCTGGGCCAAGGCCATTGATTGGAGCAAGACCGTTGTGTACTGGGTCGACGAGCGCTGTGTGCCCCCCGAAGGCGAACGCAGCCACTACAGACTGGCGCGCACGGAGCTTTTGTCGCGGGTTGATGCCACTCGCTTTTACCGGATGAAGGGAGAAGACCACCCCGAGGCCGCCGCCCTGGCCTATGCGAAACTGCTGGCCGATCACTTTTGTCTGATGCCGGGCGAGTTCCCTCGTTTTGACTGCATCCTTCTAGGGGTCGGCACTGACGGGCATACCGGAGGCCTTTTTGCCGGAGACCCCGCCTTGAGCAACACAAACGATATCGTGGCGGATGTGTTCAACCCGCAACAAAAAGTTCCAAGACTTACTCTGACCATGCCGGTATTGAACAATGCGCGCTGCTGCATTTTTCTCGCGTCCGGAAGGGTAAAAAACCATATCCTTTCAACAGCGCTGAACCTCATGGCCGCCCCGGTTCTTCCGGCCCAGATGGTCCGGCCGCACAACGGCAAGCTGTGCTGGATAATAGACCAGAACGCTTATCAGGGCTGAAGGCCCGCCGCCCCGGGCCTTAGCCGCCTGCAACAGCGGTTCAGGATGTGGATACATGCCGCGTTTCAGACTCCCCTTGCCCGGATCCATCAGCGGTCTGGTCATGCTCGTTGCCGCCCTGGCGCTCCTGCCGGCCCTGGCGCTTATCGCATATTCCGACTATTCCAGCGCACGCGGCGAGCTGGAAATGGTCAAAAGCTCCGCCCTTGCTTCCACGCGCAGAATCGCGCGCGGCCAGGCCGAGGCCGTGGAGCGCACCTATGATCTTCTGTTCACCCTGGCCCAAAGCCCGGAGGTAAGAGGCAGGGATCTGACCGCCCTGCAAAAGCTCTTTGACGTCCTGACCGTGGAAGCGCCCATGTATGCCGACATCAGGCTGCATGACCGCCTCGGAGAGCTTCTGGTTTCAGCCAGGGCGCGGCCCGGGGCGCTTTCGGCAACGGAATACCAGCAAGTGAAGCTGGCGGCCGAAGGCGACACCTTCGCCATCTACGAACTGCCGCACGAAAACGCCTACGACAAGCCGGTCATGCACTGTCTTTATCCCGTAAGACAGGACGGCATGCTTCTCGGCATCCTCGCGGCCCCGGTCATCATCGGTTTTCACCCCTCACAGATAAACGGCGTGGCCGAACAATACCTCAACTACCTCTATCTTGCCGACGTTCAGGGGCACGTTGTTTTCGGCTATCCGACAACCCCCCTCGGCTCGGCCATTGACGGGCACCACATGGAGCCGGCCTGGCGCCTCGCAATGGCCGCGCCAGAAATACAGGGGCGGCTGACCCCGAGCGAAAACGAGCGGGTCTTCTTTGAAAAGCTGTTCATTGACAAGGACGGGCAGGCGCAAATGACCGTGCTGTTCAGCATGTCCACCCCGGCCATGTACGCCCGGATGCAGAGCACCCTTGTGAAAAACGCGCTCTTTCTGCTTGGGGCCACCACCCTCGCGCTGTTGATCGCCAGGTATTTTTGCTGGCTGGCCCTGCTGAAACCCATACGCCGCCTGCTGGAAGTGGCCGCGCGCATCCGGGAGGGAGACCTCAGCGCCCGCATGGACAAACAGCCCTTTGTCCACGAACTGCAGTTGCTGGCGGATTCCGTCAACAGCATGGCTCACGCCCTTGAAACGCGCAGCAACGATCTTATAGCGGCAAGCAGGACAGCCCAGGCGGCCAACGAGGCCAAATCCAGCTTTCTGGCAACCATGAGCCATGAAATACGAACGCCCATGAACGCCATCCTCGGCATGACCTACCTCACACGACAGGGAGAACTGAGCCCGCATCAACGCGGCTACATGGACAATATATATGATCAGGCAGGCAAGCTTCTGGAAATAATCAATGATATCCTTGATTTTTCAAAAATAGAAACCGGAAAGCTGCACCTGGAAAATATCCCCTTTTCCCCACAGGCCGTGCTGGTGGAGGCCACAGGACCGGCCAAGGCCGCTGCCGCCAAAAAAAACCTTGCCTTCCGGATGGATATCACCCCCTACCTGCCCCAACGCCTGCTTGGCGACGCCCTGCACTTGCGTCAGGTGCTGCACAATATCCTGGGCAATGCCATCAAATACACGGACAAGGGAGAGGTGGGCATCAACTGCATGGTCGAACGGACCAATCCGCCCGAGATCACCCTTGTATTTCGCGTCACGGATACCGCCGGCGGACTCAGCCTTGAAGAGCGCATGCTGCTTTTCCCGGATGCCGAGCAGGAAGCGCTAGCGGCCACCTACGAGGACGGCTCGCATCTGAATATCGCGGTGACGCGCAAGCTGGTGCGCCTGATGCAGGGCGTCCTGCATGTAGACAGCTACCCGGGGCAGGGCAGCGCTGTCACCATTCGGGTTCCTTTTGCCGAAACACAAGAGCCCCTGCCCGATGACGCGGCCATGCCGCCAAAACGGCACGCGAACGCCCTTCTTGCCCCGCCGAAGCCGGAACAGACGGCAGCACAGGAGCAGGGGCCGGAAAAAGACGCGGAACAACTGAGCGATAAAGCGCCGGGCCTGGCGCCTGCCGGGGAACAGGGCGTAAAACCGGCGGACCAGGCGCCCCCGGGGCCTGAACAGCAACGCGAACCGGCGCCGCTGCGGGAAGAAAAAAAGGACGGGAACGACGCGGAAGAAGAAGACAGCAGCGGCTTCCGGACGGCCCCAGCCTCCCCTCCCCCGGCCTGTGTAGCCCAGGACAAGGGGACTCCCGCCAGTTCCACGGAACCGGCGCCGCCATCGGCGCCGGGGCGGGACGCGGCTCCAGGCCCTGGCGCCGCTGACGGGGCAAAGTCGCTCCAGGGTTTTCATATCCTTCTTGTGGAAGATAATTTCATCAACCAGCAGGTTGCCGAAGAGATCCTCACCGGGCTCGGGGCCACTGTCAGCACCGCCTCCAACGGCAGGGAGGCCCTGGAGGTTCTTGAGCGCAACCGGGGGGGAGAGGCGTTTCATGTGGCGCTCATGGACCTGCAGATGCCGGAAATGGACGGTTTCGCGGCCTCGGAACAGATCCGGAAGATTCCGGAACTGCGGGACATGCCCATTATCGCCATGTCCGCCCAAAGCCGGGATGAGGAATGGGAACGATGCAAAGGCTCGGGCATGAACGATTTTACCGCCAAACCCGTGGATGTGCCCGATCTGGTTGCCACCCTGCGCTACTGGGTGCTGGGAGAAGCAAGGCACCCCCGCTGAAAAGCCTTGCCCTTTCCTGAAAAAATCAAAACGGCGCCTGCCGCAGCCCCTGACGGAGCCTGGATGTGATCAGCCTGCCCTATACATTGCTGCACCCGCTCTTGCAGCGCATGCACGTGTTCTTCGCATCGCGCGGCAATCCCGGCAGGGAACGGGAAGTGGAACTGCGCCTGCTGCCCGACATCAGCATAGAGCCTTTCTGCATGTTCATCAGCGCCGATACCCTGTGGAGCATGGGCGCTTTTTCCTATTCCCAGTCCGACTTGCCGCTGCAAACGCGCATGGGTCGCTATTGCTCGGTTTCCAACGCGGTCAACGCCTTTCACGCCGAACATCCCGTTTCCTGGCTGTCAACGTCCCCCTTTGCCTACAAGCCGGAAGCCGCGCCCATATTCACCTCGGCCATGGCCGAATCGGAGCGCGACTGGCAGCCGGTTTTCTTTGATGACAACAGCGAGCAGCCCATCATCATCGGCAATGACGTCTGGATCGGGCAGCGGGTGCTCATAAAAAAAGGGGTGCGCATCAACGACGGAGCGGTTGTCGCGGCCGGCGCCGTGGTGACCAGGGATGTTCCGCCCTACGCCATTGTCGGCGGCGTGCCGGCCAGGGTGCTGCGCATGCGCTTTTCCGATGCCCTGATCGAACGCATGCTGTCCCTGCGCTGGTGGCGCTATCATTTTTGCGATTTCCACGGCCTCGACCCCAGCAATCCGGAAGCCTTTCTCGACGGCCTGCAGGAGCGCATGGAAAAGGACCGGATCCGGCCCTTCCAACCCGAAGCCCTGACCCTGGCTGGCATCAAAAAACACCTGGAACACCAGGCTGCCCCCAGCCCCGCCAGGGGCGCTGCCCCCGGACCCCGCAAGGGGCATGATGCCCCTTGACCCCCATTTGTGAGCGCGCAAGGCCTCGCACAGCACCACGCGCCATGGCGGGCCAATGCAGGTGCGGGGCCGCGTGGCCCGGCGGGGATTCAATCCCCTGCACCCTCCAAAGCCGGGCCGAAAACGAGGGGGTTCGGGGGAAATCATTTCCCCCGAGCGGGGCCCGGGGCGGCAGCCCCGGATACTCATGAATAAGCCCTTGCCCGGGCGGCGGCTCTCATCCCCTATGCAAAGCCCGTTTTTTTCCGTATGCTCCTGCAATCGTGCAGGGCGCCGGCAGACGGCAAAAGCGCGGCGACAAGCCGGAAAGATCTGTATATAAACAGCGCCCGCCGCTGTCTTTGCAAGGAAGAATATATGTTTTTACCATCTATTTCCCCAGGCGCCCTGCGCCTTGCGCGCGCCCTGATCCTGTTTTTTTTTCCGCTGACAGTTGCCGCGCTCATGCCCGCGCCTTCCCTGGCCGCCTCCGCTGCCCTCCATGCGCAGACGGCGGATGGAGCAAGGAACGCTTTTGAGACCAGCGCAAAGCTGTCCTTCCCCACGCTGGTCCTTGCTCCCGCCAGCAACGGCGAAAGCGCCGTCCTCACCCCCCTGGCCATGGGAGGGCGCTCCCGGGACAAGAGCACAGACACATACGCTGACGATGCCGCCACTGGCCGGGGAGGCTCCGGTGCCTCCTGGTCGGAAAAGGCCGTGGGCGGCAGCTTTCTCGGCGCGCTGCTCTTCGGGCACCCCTACAAGGGCATCGGGGCTGTGGATATGGTGCTGCTGGCCTGCGCCCTGCTCCTTCTCTTCAATGTCTTTGTCCTCAAGGGCCGCAAGCGGCAAAACGACGGCAGCCCCGACCCGCGCGGGGGAGAGGATCGCTTTACGGTGCACAAGGGCAGCGGCCCCGACAAGGGTGAAAGCGACGCAAATCTTGAGGAGCTGCGCAAACGCTGGCGCTCGAGCGCCAGACAGGACGCCGGAGGGCAAAGGGGCGCTGGCGGACGGGACAGCGGCGATGCGCCGCCCGAGGCAGGAAAAGAAGGGGACGGACAGGGCTGGCATGCCCCGCGGCCCAAAGCGCGGAGCAAAAGCCCCGAGCCGAGCATGAAAGAACGGGCGGCGGCGGCCTGGGCCTATTTTGGCGCCGGCTCCAGCGCGGTTAACAAGGACTTTCCCGAGCAGGCGGAGCCGGAGCAAGGCGGCGGCTACAAGGTGGCTCCCGAAGCGCGGGTGCCGTCGGATTTCGACGTGGCGGATTTTCTGGAGGGCGCAAGAACCTTATATGTGCGCTTGCAAAAAGCCTGGGCCGCGCGTGAGGTGCAAAGCCTCGCGCCCTTTGTAAGCCCGCAGATGCTGAGCGCACTGCAAGCGCAGGCCGTAGCGGACCCTGAACCGCTTTCCGTGAATATCATGCTCGTTGACGCCACCCTGCAGAATGTGGAGGGCGGCTTTGACGAAGAGCGGGGCGGCGAACAGGAGGCCATGGTGCTCTTTAACGTGCTCATGCGCAGCGGGGCGGAAACCCGGCCCGCGCAAGTGGACGAGATATGGGTTTTTGCCCGCGCTGACGAGAGCGCCGGCATGTGGCGCCTGACCAGCATCGAGCCCGCATAAGAACGCACGGCCCCTGACGCGCAGAGGGCCCGTGCAAGCGACCGCGGACTGCACCGGGCAGGATGTCCCGCCAACTTATGCGCAGCACACAGGACAAATCCAGTATGGAAGAAAGTATTTTCGGGCTCTCGCCCCGTCTGCTCGCAAAAAAAGCGTCCCACCCGGACGCCTGGCTGACCATAACGCCCCTGGGCGGATTCGGCCAGATCGGCATGAACTGTATGGTCTGGAGCAGCCGTCGCTCCATGGTGGTTGTGGACTGCGGGCTCATGTTCCCGAGCGATTATCACCTCGGCGTGGACGTCATCATCCCCCGCTTCGACTTTATCAAGGAAAACCGGGACGCCATCCAGGGCATCGTTCTGACCCACGGGCACGAAGATCATATCGGCGCCCTGCCCTGGCTTGTGCCCTGGCTTGATGTGCCCATTTACGGTTCGCCCTTTACCCTGACCCTGGTGGAGCACAAACTGCGCGAGCGCGACCTGCTGGACCGCACGCAACTGGTCACTGTCGGCCCTTCGGAACCCCTTGTGCTGGGAGACATGACCTTCCACTTTTTCCCCGTCTGCCACAGCATCATTGACGGCTATGCCCTGGGGGTCGAAACTCCGGCCGGCAAGGTGGTGCACACCGGCGATTTCAAAATCGACCCCAAGCCTCTGGACGGCCCAGGAACGGATTTGTCCCTGTTCAAAAAGTTCGTGGGCAAAAAGGGCGCGGCACTGCTTTTGTCCGACTCCACCAACGTGGAACGTGAAGGCCGCTCCCTGTCCGAGCGCGAAGTGCTGGCCAACCTGCGCAACCTCTTCAAACAGGCCCGGGGCCGGATAATCGTCACCCTGTTTTCAAGCCACATCCAGCGCATACAGGAAGTGTTCGACTGCGCCGAAGAAACAGGCCGCAGCATAGTTGTCGGGGGCAGAAGCCTGGTGAACAACATCGGGATGGCCAGCAACCTCAACCGGCTGCGCAAGCCGGAGAACCTGTACATGGATGCGGCCGACATGCCGGCCCTGCCCGACGACAAACTGGTGCTCCTGGTCACCGGCTCGCAGGGAGAACCCCTGTCGGCCCTCTCGCGCATCGTGTCCGGCGGGCACAGAAATCTTTCCATCCATGAAGGGGATATGGTGATCATGTCCTCGCGCCTGATTCCGGGCAATACCATGGCTGTAAACAACCTGGTGAACAATCTCTATCGTCTGGGGGCCGAGGTTTACTACGACAAGGAGCACCCGGTGCACGCCTCCGGGCACGCGCAGCAGGCGGAGCTCACGGAGATGATCAAGGCGGTGCGCCCGCGCTGCTTTGTCCCGGTGCACGGCGAATACCGCCATCTGGTCAAGCACACGCGCCTGGCCGTTTCCTGCGGCGTAAACGAGGTGGATACCGCGGTCATCGAAAACGGCCAGCCCTTTACCATCACCCCGGCCGGGCTGACTTTTGAAGAACCCATCCTCGCCCAGTCCATCCTGGTGGACGGCAAGGGCGTGGGCGATGTGGGCCAGGTGGTGCTCAAGGAACGGCACATCCTTGGCGGAGAAGGCATGGTCGTGGTGGTCATGGTGCTTGACGAAGAAACCTGGTCCATACTCCAGGGGCCGGAGATTTTCTCCAAAGGCTTTGTCTTTGAACAGCAATACGCTCATGTGCTGGAAGATGCCAAATGCCTTGTCCTTGACGCCATTGAAGGCTTCCCGCCAGGCGGAATGGACAAGTTGCAGGAGCGCATCCGCGTTTCCCTGCGCCGCTTTTTCCGCAAGATACTTGACCGCGATCCCATAGTCGTACCTGTAATTACAGCAGTGTAGCGTACAAGCTGGATATGGGCGAAATGCCTCCGGCGGCCAAAGGCATGAGCCGCCGGGGCTGCCGCCCCGGCCCCCCGCTCGGGGGAAATCATTTCCCCCAAAGCCCTTTATTTCCGGCGATCCGTCTGTGGCATGAAGCTTGCTGCTTCTTTGCGTCCGGGACGCTTTTTTTTGAGCGCAAGGATCTGAAAAACAGCCGGAACACGCAGCTTTTCATTGCCATATTCAGACAATACGTGAATAAGTATTTTTAGGACAAGGTCGGCGCATGATGCGGACACACGCTTTTTGCGGTCCAATGTGCTACATTTTTATACAGATAGCATACTTTTTATACAGAAACACCTAACTGCCTTGCGCCCCCCCGGGCAGGCGACCCGTGCAGCAGGAGACAGCGGCATCATGAATGACAAGCGCAGATGGAGCCTGAAGACTGTTGTTCTTCTTCTGATCCTGATCGGCGCCCTGGCCGGAGGCGGCGCATTCGTATACCAGCGCTTTTTCGGCAAACAGGGCGGGCCGCCCCGGCAAACTCCTTTTAGCGTGCGCGTCGCGCAGGTTAAACTGGGCAATATGCCGGTGTACCTGCAGGCCCTCGGCACCGTGACCCCTCCCAACACCGTTACCGTGCGCAGCCGCGTTGACGGGCAGCTCATGGCCCTGCACTTTGAAGAAGGCCGGCGGGTCAAGGCGGGGGATCTGCTTGCCGAGATCGACCCGCGACCTTTTGAAGTGCAAAAACTCCAGGCCCAGGGTCAGCTGGCCCGGGATGAGGCCCTGCTTAACGACGCCCGCCTGGATCTGGAGCGCTATCGCAAACTGATCAAGGAGCATTCGGTATCGGCGCAGCAGTTGCAGGCCCAGGAAGCCCTGGTGGGCCAATATGAAGGAGCGGTTATCGCGGACAGGGCCGCTGTTGCCGATGCGGATCTGCAAATCACCTACAGCCGGGTCACCGCCCCCATATCGGGCAGGGTCGGGCTGCGCAAAGTGGATGTCGGCAACATGATCCGCGCCTCGGATGCCGAAGGCATTGTGGTCATCACCCAGATGCGCCCCATGCATGTGCTGTTCACCCTGGTGGAGAGCCAGATCCCCGAAGTGATGCGCGCCATGCGCCAGGCCGGAAGCGAACACCCCCTGCTTGTAGAGGCCTGGGGCCAGGACAACCGCGTTATGCTGGCAAGCGGCAGGCTGCTGACCATTGACAACCAGATCGACACCGCCACCGGCACGGTCAGGGCAAAGGCCGAATTCGCCAATGAGGACCTGGCCCTGTTTCCCAATCAGTTTATCAATGCGCGCCTGCGGATCAGGGAACTGGAGCAGGTAATGCTCATCCCCACTTCGGCCGTGCAGCGCAATAACGCCGGTTTTTTCGTCTACGTGGTTGAAGACGGGGTGACCCGCATGAAAAGCATCAGCTCCCCCTATGCCACGGATCAGGAAACCGTTGTGGACAGCGGTCTTTCCCCCGGCGATCGGGTTGTTGTCGACGGGGTGGACCGCTTGCGCGACGGCACAGCGGTCAACTTCCGTGAAGATGACGACAAGAAGCCGTAAACAGCCCGGGCGCAGCGTATGGCCAATCCATCCCGTATATTCATCGAGCGCCCGGTGGCGACCTCACTGCTCATGGCGGCGCTTCTGCTCGCCGGGCTTCTGGCATACAAACAGCTGCCCATTGCCGCGCTGCCGCAGATAGACTACCCCACCATCCAGGTGGTGACCCTGTACCCGGGCGCAAGCCCAGAGGTGGTCACCTCCGGCATCACCGCGCCCCTCGAGCAGCAGTTCGGGCAGATGCCGGGCTTGAACCGCATGGCTTCGCAGAGTTCTGGCGGCGCTTCCGTCATCACCCTGCAGTTCATCCTTGAAATGAGCCTTGATGTGGCGGAACAGCAGGTGCAGGCCGCCATTAACGCGGCCAACAGCTACCTGCCTTCGGATCTGCCCAACCCGCCCATCTACAACAAGGTGAACCCGGCCGATCCGCCAATCATGATTCTTGCGGTTTCCTCCTCGGGCATGCCCATGCCCAGGCTGCAGGACCTGGTGGACACCCGTCTGGCCCAGAAGATTTCGCAGATTTCCGGGGTCGGCCTGGTCACCTTGTCCGGAGGGCAGCGTCCCGCCGTGCGCGTGCAGGTCAACCCCAGACTCCTGGCCTCTTACGGCCTGTCCCTTGAAGACGTGCGCTCGGCCGTGGCCAATGCCAACGTGAATATCGCCAAGGGCAGCTTTGACGGCCCGGAGCGCGCCTCAACCATTGACGCCAACGACCAGCTGCGCAGTGCCGAGGAGTACAGCAAGCTGATCATAGGTTACAGAAATAATGCGCCGGTCTATCTGTCCGCGGTGGCGGATCTGGTGGACGGGGCGGAAAACGAGCGCCTCGCCGCCTGGCACAATACGACCCCGGCCATTATCGTCAATATCCAGCGCCAGCCCGGCGCGAACATCATCAAGGTCGCCGACGAGATAAAGGCCCTGCTGCCGGCCCTGCGCGCAAGCCTGCCCGACAATGTGGACGTGCACGTGCTCACGGACAGAACCATCACCACCCGCGCCACCGTGGCCGATGTGCAGATGGAGCTGCTCATGGCCGTGGGCCTTGTCATTGTGATCATGTACCTGTTTCTACGCAATATCCCGGCCACCATCATCCCTGGCGTGGCCGTGCCGCTGTCCCTGATCGGCAGCTTCGCCCTGGTCTATTTTCTCGGCTATTCCATCAACAACCTGACCCTGATGGCCCTGACCATCGCCACCGGCTTCGTGGTTGACGACGCCATTGTGGTCACCGAAAACATCAGCCGTTACCTCGAACAGGGCATGAAGCCCTTTGAGGCCGCCATCACGGGGGCCGGGCAGATCGGCTTCACCATCATCTCCCTGACCGTATCCCTGGTGGCCGTGCTCATCCCCCTGCTGTTCATGGGCGATGTGGTGGGCAGGCTGTTCCGCGAATTCGCCGTTACCCTGGCCGTGTCCATCCTGCTTTCAGCGCTGATTTCCCTGACCCTGACCCCGATGATGTGCGCCTATCTGCTTCGCCCCCTTGCCGGCGCCGGGCGCGGCGCGGACGCGCAAGGGCCGGCCAATAACAACGCGGACGCGGCCGGGCACGCCGGGGGCGGCGCTTTCTGGAAGCGGGTGCTGGCCCTGTACGACAGGCTGTTGAACAAGGTTCTGGACCATCAGGGCCTGACCCTGTTTGTGGCCCTGGGCACGCTGCTGCTCACTGTTCTTTTGTATATCATCGTGCCCAAGGGCTTTTTTCCCGTGCAGGATACCGGCCTTATCGCGGGCATCACCGAAGCGCCCCAGAGCATCGCCTTTGAAGCCATGGCCAGGCGTCAGAACGAGATCGCCAGCATCGTGCTTGAAGACCCCGATGTGGACGCCTTGTCCTCTTTTATCGGCGTTGACGGCACCAATCCCACCCTGAACAGCGGGCGCATGTCCATCAATCTGAAGCCCCTGCAGGAGCGTTCAGCGCGCGCCCCGGAAATCATCCGGCGCATTAACCGGCGGCTGCAGTCCGTATCAGGCATCACGCTGTACATGCAGCCCACCCAGGACATCACCATTGAGGACAAGGTGTCGCGCACCCAGTACCAGTTCAACCTCGAAGCCCTCAATATCGGCGAACTGCAGCACTGGGTGCCGCTTCTGGTGGCCGAGTTGCGCCAGCGCCCGGAACTGGCCGACGTGGCCTCCGATCTGCAGGCCGGTGGCCGGCAGGCCTATGTGACCATAGACCGGGACAGGGCCAGCACCTTGGGCGTATCCGTGGCCGCCATTGACAGCGCCCTTTACAGCGCCTTCGGGCAACGCATGATCTCCACCATCTTCACCCAGACCAGCCAGTACCGGGTCATTTTGGAAGTCAAACCGGAATTTCGCTCCGATCCCGCCTCCATAGAGCATATTCACGTCAGCGGGTCCGGAGGGAGCATGGTTCCCTTGTCCGCGGTCACCAGGGTGGAAGAGCGCGACACCCCGCTGGTCATCAACCGGCAGGGGCAGTTCCCCTCGGCCACCGTGTCCTTCAACCTGGGCGAAGCTTCGAGCCTCGGCGCGGCGGTCAGCGCCATTGAAGAGGCCGCCAGGGCCATCAAGCTGCCTTCCAGCGTGCCCCTTAGCTTTGAGGGGGCCGCCAAGGCCTTTCAGTCCTCCCTTTCCGGCACCCTGTGGCTCATACTCGCGGCCATTGTGACCATGTATATCGTGCTCGGCGTGCTTTACGAACACTACATCCACCCGGTCACCATCCTCTCCACCCTGCCCTCGGCCGGCGTGGGCGCGCTGCTGGCACTGCTGCTGTGCGACATGGACCTGGGCGTTGTGGGCATTATCGGCATCATCCTGCTCATCGGCATTGTAAAGAAAAACGCCATCATGATGATCGACTTCGCCCTTGAAGCCGAGCGCCATGAGGGCAAAAGCCCAAGGGAGGCCATCCATCAGGCCTGCCTGCTGCGGCTGCGGCCCATTCTGATGACCACCTTTGCCGCCCTGTTCAGCGCCCTGCCCATGATGCTCGGCTCCGGCATGGGTTCGGAGCTCAGGCGCCCCCTCGGGGTGACCATGGTGGGCGGCCTGCTGGTCAGCCAGGTGCTGACCCTGTTCACCACCCCTGTCATCTATCTGGCCTTTGACCGCCTGGGACACTGGCGCAGAGGCCGGAGCGGAGCGGCAACCGTGCACCGAGCGCCATGAACATATCGGCCCCCTTCATAGGACGCCCTGTGGGCACCACTCTTCTGACCCTGGCTGTTGCCCTGGTCGGCATGGTCGCCTATGCGCTTTTGCCTGTTTCCCCTCTGCCCCAGGTGGATTTTGCAACCATCTCGGTTTCGGCCAGCCTGCCCGGCGCCAGCCCCGAAACCATGGCCGCCACAGTGGCCACCCCCCTTGAGCGCATGCTCGGGCGCATCTCCGGCATCACGGAAATGACCTCCACCAGTTCGCAGGGCTCGGTTTCCATAGGCATCCAGTTCGAACTGGACAAGGATATCGACGGCGCGGCCCGCGAAGTGCAGGCGGCCATCAATGCGGCCAGGGCCATACTGCCCACCATGCCCCGCAACCCCAGCTATCGCAAAAGAAACCCGGCCGATTCACCGATCATGATCCTCGGCCTGACTTCGGACACCCTGACCCAGGGCGCCCTTTACGACATTGCCAGCAATGTGTTCAGCCAGAAGCTGTCGCAGGTATACGGCGTCGGCCAGGTGACTGTGGGCGGCAGTTCCCTGCCTGCCGTGCGCGTGGAGCTGAACCCCGGCGCCCTGCACAGCCGGGGCATCTCCCTTGAAGATGTACGCGGAGCCATCGCCCGAAGCAACGCCAACAGCCCCAAGGGCATGCTCGACAACGGAGAAACCCAGTGGTTCATCGGCGCCAACGATCAGCTCATGGAGGCCTCGGACTACGCGCCCATTGTCATCCGCCACTATGACGGGGCTTCCCTGCGCCTTTCCGATGTGGCCGAGATCACGGACAGCGTGGAAGACGTGCGCAACCAGGGGCTCATCGGGCACAAGCCCGGGGTGATGATTGTGATCTTCAAGCAGCCCGGCGCCAATGTCATCGAGACCATCCGCCGGGTGCGCGAGGCCCTGCCCACCCTGCGCTCCTGGCTGCCCGAAGGGGCGGACTTCACCGTGGTCATGGACCGCTCGCCCTCCATCGCGGCCTCGGTGCGCGAAGTGGAATTCACCCTGCTTGTGTCCATGGCCCTGGTGGTCCTGGTGGTGTTCCTCTTTCTGCGCAACGGGCGGGCGACCTTTATTCCGGCCGTGGCCGTGCCAGTGTCCCTGCTCGGCACTTTCGGGGTCATGTATCTTGCGGGCTTCTCCCTGAATCACCTCTCCCTCATGGCCCTGACCATTGCCACTGGCTTTGTGGTCGATGACGCCATAGTGGTCACGGAGAACATAGTCCGGCATATGGAAGACGGCGTGGCCCCGCTCAAGGCCGCCTATCTGGGCAGCCAGGAGGTGGCCTTTACCGTTTTGTCCATCAGCCTTTCCCTTGTGGCCATATTCATCCCCATCCTGGGCATGGGCGGTATGGTCGGCCGGCTGTTCAAGGAGTTTGCCGTCACCTTGTCCGCCGCCGTGCTCATGTCCCTGGTGGTCTCCTTGGTTGCCACTCCGATGATGTGCGCCCGCATGCTGCGGCCGGAAGACGAGCCCGGCGGCAGAAAGCTGCCCGGCTGTTACCGGGGCGGCATTGTGGGCGCCCTCTGCCGGCTGTATTCACGCGCCTTGCGTCTGTGGGGCGACTTTCTGGACTGGCTGCACGAAAGTTACGCCCGCACCCTGGCCATTGTGCTCAGGCACCGGCGCATTACCCTGTGCACCCTGCTCCTGACCATGGGCTTCAACGTCTATCTGTACATTATCGTGCCCAAGGGCTACTTCCCCCAGCAGGACGTGGGGCAGATCTTCGGCATGATCCGCACGGACCAGAGCATTTCCTTTCAGGCAATGGAGCCCAAGCTGAACGAGATGATCGACATCGTCAGCAACCATCCCGCCGTGCAGGTGGTGGGGGGCTTTATCGGGGGCGGCCGCCGCAATTCGGGCAGCGTGTTTGTGAACCTCAAGCCGCGTTCCGAGCGCGGACAAAGCGTGGACAAGGTGATCAACGATCTGCGCGGGCAACTGGCCGCCGTGCCGGGGGGCGAACTCTTTTTCACCCCCATGCAGGACCTGCGCATTGGCGGACGCCAGGCCAGGGCCCAGTATCAATACACCCTGCAAAGCGACGACCTTGCGCTCCTGCGCCAGTGGACCCCCATAATCACGGCCGCTTTCCAGAAAATACCCGGCATGGTGGACGTGAACTCCGACCAGGAGACCAGGGGCCTGCAAACCACCGTGACCGTGGACCGGGACCTGATCGCCCGCCTGGGCATCACCCAGAAGCAGGTGGACACCGCCCTCGGCCTGGCCTTTGGCCAGAGTTTCGCCTCCACCATATACACCGGCGGCAACCAGTACCGGGTTGTCATGGAATACGCCCCCGAGTATCTGCAAGGGCCCGAAGGGCTGTTCCATCTCTATTTACCCGGGGCCACAGGCGGGGAGCAGACAACGCAGATAGCCGGAACTGGCCTTGGCGGCAACGCCGGCAGCAGCAGCACGGCGGATAACAGCCCCTCCGGGCAGTTGCGCGGCCCCGGGGCCATGATTCCCCTGCAGGCCTTTTCCACCTTCGAGCCCACTTTGACCTCGCTTTCCGTGTCACATCAGGGGCAGTTCACGGCCGCGACCATTTCCTTCAACCTGCTGCCCGGCTATGCCTTGTCCGACATCAGCGCCGGCATTGACAAGACCCTGGTCGAACTGGGGGTTCCCGAGGCCGTGCACGGCTCCTTCCAGGGCACGGCCGGGGCCTTTGCCAAATCCATGGGCGATCAGCCCCTGCTCATACTGGCCGCATTTCTGACCCTGTATATCGTCCTCGGCATCCTGTACGAGAGCCTGATCCATCCCCTGACCATCCTGTCCACCCTGCCCTCGGCCGGAGTGGGGGCCATACTCGGGCTCATGGCCTTTGGCGCTGAGTTCACGGTCATCGCCTTTATCGGCGTCCTGCTGCTCTTCGGCATCGTTAAGAAAAACGCCATCATGATGATCGACTTCGCCCTGGAAGCCAAGCGCAAGGAACAGCTCAGCCCGGAAGAAGCCATTTACAAGGCCTGCCTGCTGCGCTTCAGACCGATCATGATGACCACCATGGCGGCCATAGGCGGCGCCATCCCCCTGATGCTGGGCAGCGGCGACGGAGCGGAAATACGGGTGCCCCTGGGCATCACCATTGTCGGCGGCCTGCTTGTGAGCCAGTTGCTCACCTTATATACTACGCCGGTTGTGTATCTCTTTCTGGATCGTTTTACCAAAAACGGCTCAAGACGCGGGGCGGCGGCTCCAGTGCCGAAGCCCGCCATGGCGGCCGCTGCGGGATAACAAGGAATGACCATGAAATATGCTGTATTGCTCCTGAGCCTTCTGGCTTGCCTGACCCTGACCGGCTGCTTCAACCTCAGCCCCGGCTATATAGACCCCGGCCTGCATACGCCCATGGCTGTGGAATACAAAGAGGACCAGGGCTGGACAAGCGCCCGCGCTCTGGCCGCCCTGGATCGCGGTACCTGGTGGGAGATTTTTGAAGACCCCTCCCTGAACGCCCTTGTGGCCAAAGCAAACAGCGCCAACCAGAATATCGCCGTGGCCGCGGCCAACCTCAGGCAGGCAAGGGCCCAGATTGTCGTTGCCCGCTCGGCCCTTTTCCCGGGCGTGAGCCTGCCGGCCTCGCTCTCGCGCAGCGGCGGCGAAAACCGGGGGCCGGGCAGCAACTGGTCATACGGGCTCAGCGCGCAGTGGGAAATCAGCTTCTGGAACGCCCTGCCCGCCCTTGAATCCGCCAAGGCCATGGCGCAAGCCAGCGCCGCCGACCTGGCCGCCATGCGTCTGGCCGTGCAGGCGGAACTGGCCCAGGCATATTTTCAACTGCGCGCGCTGGACTCGCAGCGCAGTCTGTATGATTCCACCATAAAGGCTTACAGGGAGGCCGTGCGCCTTACCAACAGCCAGTTCCGGGGCGGCATGGTCACCAGGGCCGATGTGGCCCAGGCCGAAGCGCAACTGGCCCAGGCCGAGGCCCAGCTGGCCGCTGTGGAACGCCAGCGCGCGCAGACCGAACACGCCGTGGCCATCCTCACCGGCCAGATGCCCTCCAGCTTTTCTCTGGAACGCGCCGATCTGCAGGCCAGGGTTCCCCAGATTCCCACCGCCATCCCCGGCACCCTGCTGGAACGCAGGCCCGATATCGCCGCCGCCGAACGCCGCGTGGCAGCGGCCAATCAGCAGATCGGCCTTGCGCGCGCAGCCTGGTTCCCCAGCCTAAGCCTGGGGGCAAGCATCCTGGAGGAGGGCACAGCCTGGCTTGGAGCATCGCTCTATTCCTGGTCCGTGGGGCCCAGCGCGGCCCTTGAACTCTTTCAGGGCGGCAGACGACTGGCCGAATCCGACGCCGCCCGGGCCGCCTATGACGCCGATGTGGCCGCCTACAGACAAGCCGTGCTTGAAGCGGTCAAGGATGTGGAGGACAACCTGGCCGCGTTGCGGCTGCTGGAAAAGGAGGCCGAGGCCCAGGACCGTGCGGTTCGCGCCTCACGCGAAGCCCTGCGCCTTTCCATGTCCCAGTACAGGGGCGGCATGGTCACATATCTGCAGGTGGTCAACAACCAGGCCACGGTGCTGAGCAACGAGCGCAACGCCATTGACATTACCGGCCAGAAGCTGAACGCTGCCGTGGGGCTGGTCAAGGCCCTGGGCGGCGGCTGGCAGAAAAACGACATCGAGGCCATGCTGCGCTGACAAGGACCGGTCCCGGGCCGGGCTGTGGACAAGGCGGCGGCAAGACGGTATTCCACTGCATGGATGATGGAGTAAGGAAGCGCAACAAATGACAAGCAACTGGATTGAGCGCGGCAAAGACGTGCTTTTGATTGAAATAGAAGCCCTGGAACAGGTGCGCCATCTGCTGGGAAGTTCCTTTGCCCTGGCAGTGGAGATGCTGGTCTCCTGCAAGGGGCGCGTAGCCATTACCGGCATCGGCAAATCCGGGCTGGTGGGGCGCAAAATCGCGGCAACCCTGTCCTCCACCGGCACCCCGGCCTATTTTCTCCACCCGGTGGAAGGCGCGCACGGGGATTTGGGGGCGGTGCGTGAAAACGACGTGATCATAGCCATTTCCCATTCCGGCAAAACGGACGAACTCAATGCCATACTCCCGGCCCTGCGCAGTCTGGGGGCAAAAATCATCGCCATCACCGCCGGACTGCATTCGCCCCTGGCCGGGCTTTCAGATCTGGTGATCAACGCGAGCGTTCCGCGTGAAGCCTGCCCCATGAACCTTGCGCCCACAAGCAGCACCACGGCCGCTCTGGCCCTTGGCGACGCCCTGGCCGTGTGCCTTATTGAAGCAAAAGCCTTTACGGCCAACGACTTCAGGCGCTTTCATCCGGGCGGGGCCCTTGGCAGCCGGCTGAGCCTTTGCGTTGGGGATATCATGCATCGGGACAAGCTTCCCCTGGCCCCGGACAGCAGCAGCCTGGCCGGAGCCCTGGAGGTTCTGGACAGGGGGGGCTTCGGCTCCGTGCTGCTCAGTACGCCGCAAATGGGCCTGGCCGGTATTTTGACCGACGGCGACGTGCGCAGGCTCCTGCACCAGGGCAAGTACTACCCCGACGCCCCTGTGCGTCAATTCATGACCAAAAATCCACGGGTGGCGAGAGAAAGGATGAGTGTAGCAGAACTTATGGATATAATGGAAGAAAAAGCCATCACCGTGCTGCCGGTACTCGGGCCGGGCCAAAGCGGCGAAGGGACTGACGGACCCATTGTCGGCATTGTGCATCTGCATGACCTGCTGGGCAAAGGCCAGGTGAAGTTTGCGAACCCGAATGACGCGGGCGGCGCGGGCGGCGCGAACGGCGCGGACGGCGGAAACCGGCCCGGCAAGCCCGCCGTGGCGGGCAAGGATGCATGATGGTCCGGCAAAGCAGCACTGACGGGCCGGCGGGCAGAAATGCCTCGCGGCCAGGGCACAGAACCTGGGAAGACTCCATGGCCGAGGGCGTGCAGCGGGTGGCCCTGCTGGGCCGGCCCAATGTGGGCAAATCAACGCTGTTCAACCGCCTGATCCGCGCCAATCGCGCCATTACCCATGACATGCCCGGAGTGACCCGAGATCGCATGGAGGGCACGGTACGCAGCAAGGGGGAAAAGGACTTTCTCCTGGTGGACACCGGCGGCGTGACCCTTGACGGGCATGCCCGGGTCCAGGACGGGCCGGCCGGGATCAGGGGTTTTGAAGAAGCCATTCTGCAACAGGCAAAGGAGGCGGTCGATGAATCCGACCTGCTCTGCCTGGTGGTTGACGGACGCGAAGGTCTGACCCCTTTTGACCGCCATCTGGCGGATTTTCTGCGCAAGCTGGACAAGCCCCTGCTGCTGCTTGTGAACAAGGTGGACGGTCCCGAGCGCCAGGACTTGCTGCTGGCCGAATTTCACGGACTGGGGCTGGACATGCTCCCCTGCTCGGCCGCGCACGGCTGGAACGTGCGCGCGCTGGAGGAGGAAATCCGGGATCGCCTGGCCGCTGCCGCACGGAACCGGAAGCAGCGGGACGAGGACGAGCGGGAGCCAGCGGACAGCGCCCTGCCGGATGCCGATTCCGTGCTTTTGGCCGGGGCCTCGCGCAGGCAGAAGAAAAAACTGCTCGCCGCCCTGCTGGAAAAAGCGCCGGAGGCCCCGGACAAAGCGCCAGCCGCGCCGGCCGGTGAGGAAAGGGCCGGACATTTAGCGCCGCCGGACGCGCCCGGTTTCCAAAGGCCGGTCTACCCGGAAACCGTGACGCACAGCGCGGGCGAAGAAGCAGACGAAGACACGGGCCACGGCCCGGGCAGCCATGGGGGGCCGCCCCTTTCCGGGCCGACACCTGCTCCGGACGACGCTTCTGGCCCTGTTTCGGGCCCTGCTTCGTACCCGGCTCCAGACCCGGGCAAGGCAATGGACGATGCGGCCAGGGACGCCTTTCTCGGCCTTGACGGGGCGTTACACGACAGCCCACGGGAAGAGATGCATGCCGAGGATGTGCGTAATGCCCCCGGCATGGAGCCCTCTCTCTGGCGGGAAGAGGACAACAGCCCCCTGCGCGTCGCCCTGCTCGGGCGCCCCAACGCGGGGAAATCATCGCTGGTGAACGCCCTGACCGGCAAAACGCGCATGATAGTCAGCGAACTGGCCGGCACCACCAGGGACAGCGTTGACGTGCACTGCCTCATTGACGGGCAGGCCTGCACCTTTGTGGACACGGCCGGGGTGCGGCGCAGGGCGAAAATCGCGGACACGGTCGAGCGCTACAGCGTGAACTCTTCCCTCAAAAGCACCACCAAGGCGCATATCACCCTGCTGGTGCTGGACGCGTCCGAGGGCCTGACCCAGCAGGACAAACGGCTCATCGAACTTTTGAGCGAGCGCAAGACGCCTTTTTTACTGTTGATCAACAAAAGCGACCTGATCGAACCCAGGGAGCGCAAAAACGCGGAAAAACTGTACAAGGAAGCCCTGGAGTTCTGCCCGCATGTGCCCCTGCTCTTTGTATCGGCCAAAAACCGGCATAACCTGCGCAAGATAGTGCCCCTGGCCCTGGACATCCGCAGGGAATGCGCCGTGCGCATACCCACCGGGCAGCTCAACAGGGTGATGACAAGCGTGCTTGAACGCCACCAGCCGCCCATGCTGCGCAGGGTGCGGCCGAAGTTCTTTTATCTCACCCAGGCGGAAAGCCTGCCGCCGACCTTTGTGTTTTTTGTCAATGACGCGGAACGCATTCTGCCGTCCTATGCCCGCTATCTGGAACGCTCCTTGCGAAAGCTGTTCGGTATACGGCATGCGCCCATGCGGGTGCACTTTCGTTCATCGCACAGCAAAAAGGCCCGCAAGCGGTAGGGCGGATAGCACGGGGTATGGGTACACAGACTAAGGCATAACACTGATGCAAGATCCGGGTCAGCCCCATACGAACGCAGTGCCGGAGCCCTCATGACCAAGCACGGACAGGTTCTTGTCCCCCCTCAGGAAAAAGAGCAGGCCGACGCCCTCGCCCAGGCTTTTGCCGGAAGCTATGTTTCGGATCTGATGCGCCTTTCACGCATCATGGATCTGCTCCCCTGTTTTGTTGCCCTGCTGGACAAGGAACACCGCATCATTTTCCACAACAAGGCCTTTGAGCAGTTTTTCGGCCCGCCCGCGGGACGCTTGTGCTATCAGGCCATGCGGGGCCTTGCCAAGGCCTGCGCCTTCTGCCCGCCCATGACCCTTTTGAAAGGCAAGGGCTCCAATGTCATGGAATGGGTGCGGCCCGAAAGCAAACAGGCCTTTCGGGTGCACTCCTTTCGTTTCGATGAAAGCCCCGGCGGTCCCTTTGTCTTGCAGACAGGATTCAACATTACCGCCAACATACGGGTGCAGCAGGCGCTGGATCTTAGCGAGCAAAGTTATCGGGCAATCACCGACAACCTCTCGATAGGCGTCGCCCTGATTGATCCCCAACTCCGGATCAAAGCGGGCAACATCCGCCTCAGTCAATGGTTTGCCGAGGGCTTCCGTCTGGACCGCAACGTCTGCGAGCTCTTGTGCTGCTGCACGACAGGCAAGGACGTCCGCTCGGGCATGGATGCCCTTGGCTCCGGGATACGGCTGGCTCCGCCAGGCGCGTCTTCGCAGGCGGAAGCGAAAAAGAAAGCCAGGCCCGCTGCGGACAAAAAGAAAGAACAACAAGGCGAAGCAAAAGCGGCATTATCCGCGCCCAGGATCGAGGCCGCCGCCAATCAGGCCTGCGCCGCGCATATGAACTGCCCCGACTGCCCCTTTCTGGCGGCCCTGGAAGACGGCAACAGCCATGAGCGGGAATTGTCCGTAACCTTTCAGGACGGAGTGGAACGCAGTGTGCGTCTGATCACCTGTCCTGTGAAGCCGGGAAAACTTCAGGGCAACAAAGGCAGGGTCCGGGCTCTGATCATGATGCTGGAAGACATCACCACCCGGCTCAAAGTGAACAAGCAGCTGCAACGGGCAAGAAAAATCGAGGCCATGAGCACCCTGACCGGCGGCATCGCCCACGAGATCAACCAGCCCTTGTCGGCTCTGCACCTATATGCCAGCGGCCTGCAGATGCTTCTGGAAAAGCAGGAGCCCCTGCCGCCGGAAACGACCCAGGAGCGCCTCGGCCTGATCATGCGCGAAGCCGACAAGATACGCAGCATCATTTCCCATATGCGGGCTCTGGTCATGCAGGAAGGCAAGGTGCCCCTTAACGGCGTCTCGCTGGCCAAGGCTGTGCAGGCCGTGCTCGCCATCATGCACAGCCAGTTGCAGTCGCATGAAGTGCAGATAACTGTGGATATCCCCGCCGATCTGCCGCCGGTGCGCAGCAATGCGCTGCAAATGGAGCAGGTGCTGGTGAACCTTATGGCCAATGCCCTGCATGCCATGGACAGCAAGCGCATTTTCCGCATCCGCAAGGAAGGCGGAACCATCATATCCGCACGGCGCATCAAAATCAGCGCCGCACTCCTGGACAACGGCAGCCGGGTACGCCTTGAGGTTGCCGACAGCGGTCCGGGCCTGCCCCCTGGCAGCGAACGCATTTTTGATCCCTTTTTCACCACCAAGGAGCGGCACCAGGGCATGGGATTGGGCCTGTCCATCGTGCACGGTCTTATTTCCCTGTGGGGGGCCGAGATCAGCGCCATATCCCGGCATCCGGAACTGGGCGGCGCGGCCTTTCATGTGGATTTGCACGCCATGGAACAGGATGAAGCCCCCCCCCGCGAGAGCGGCGACGTGCCCATGCTCGGCATCGGCATGGACATGGAGTTGCAACAGGGCAGCATGGAAGACGCCCTGGACGAGGACGCCGTCTTTGTGATCAGCGGGGCGGCCGACAGCTACCCCGAACAGGGTGACGATTTTGAGCATGGTCCGGATGCTCTGCACGATTTCGTACAGGAAATGCGCCAGGACATCATCATGCACAACCCGGCCCTGCCCCCGCAGCCCCGAAAGAGCGGACAGACGGCGGACAAGGCCCGGCGGCCCGAAAGCTCCGACGCCACTGCGGACAAGGCCCGGCGGCCAGAAAGCCCGGACGCCACTGCCGACAAAGATGCCGCCCGATCCCAGACAAAAGAGCGGGCGCGGGAAAAATCCCGGAGCCCGAAGGAAATCCCCCTGTCGCTGGAAGGAACGGTTCGCGGCGCAACGCGCAGGAGGAACAAGGCCCCGGCAGGGGAGGCAGCGGACAACGGGACGCAAAACAGCAAAAAACGCTCCTGAACGGCGGCATGAAAGGATGACGGCAATGAAGGCAACGCGGCGGGCATCCGCTCCCCTGTTTGTTCTGGGCCTGGGCCCGGGGGCTCCCGGTCTGCTCACGCCCGAGGCGACGGCCGCCCTTGAAGAGGCCTCGGTCATCGTGGGCTACACCGGCTATGTGCGTCTTGTGCCCCAGCATTTCCTGCAGGGCAAGCGCGTGCTTTCCACCGGCATGACCGGCGAACTGGCCCGGGCCGCAGAGGCTGTGGATGCTGCCCTCGGCGGCGCGGCCACCGCTCTGGTTTGTTCCGGCGATCCGGGGGTGTACGCCCTTGCCGGGCTGGTGCTGGAACAGCTTGAAGCGCGCGGGCTGCCGCCCTCGGAGCTGCCGCTGCACATTGTGCCCGGCGTGCCGGCGGTATGCGCCGCCGCCGCCCTGCTCGGGGCTCCCCTGATGCATGACTTCGCCTGCATCAGCCTTTCGGACCTGCTGACGCCCTGGCCGCTTATCCGCAAGCGCCTTGACCATGCCTTTGCCGCCGACTTTGTGGTTGCCTTGTACAACCCCCGCTCAAAACGCCGGGTCAGCCAACTGGGGGAAGCCGTGACAATCGCCCTGGCCCACAAGGCCGGGGATACCCCCGTGGGCATAGTAAAAAACGCCTTCCGTCCGGGGCAGGAGGTGCATATCGCCCCCTTGCGGGAACTGCCCTTTGATCTGGTGGACATGTTCACCCTGCTGATCATCGGCAACAGCGAGAGCCGGGTCGTGCCCGGCACGGGAAACTCCCCCCTGTCCTGGGAAAGCGGCGCGCGCATGCTGACCCCCAGGGGCTATCAAAGCAAATACGACATGGGTCGGTAAGGGCGGACCGCCCCGCCATGGGCGCGGATAGTTGTGAAATTTTTCCATTGGCCGTTTTTGGCAAGGCGCAATGAAGTAATCGCTTTCAGCGCCTTGCGGCGCGCCCAAAGACTCCCCCTTTACCTTGACACGGTCTTTGCGGCGGGGATAGATTGAAGTACTCTACACATCACTTTTACCTTATCCGCAAGGAGGTCACGGCATCATGAAAAAATTGCTCATCCTGGGGATCCTTTGTCTGACGGCAGCCCTTGTGCTCCCGGCATTCGCTTCCCAGCCCGAGGCGCCCGCCGATGGCATCAAGATGACAAAAAGCGGCAAAAAGGAAGTTGTCTTCAACCACAGCACGCACAAGGCCGAAAGCTGCGCTACCTGCCACCACCCCGTGGACGGCAAAGAAGACTACCGCCCCTGCGGCACTGAAGGCTGCCACGACATCACCGGTACGGCCGACAAGAGCCAGCGCTCCTACAACCAGGCCATGCACAAGAAAAAAGACAACAAGCATCAATCCTGCGTGAGCTGTCATGAAAAGGCCGCTGGTGACGACAAGGCCAAGAAAAAGGAACTGGCCGGTTGCGCCAAGTCCAAGTGTCACCCCTAAGGAAGTGTTAAGGCAACAGCTGCCGCCTGACGGTGAAAACCGGCATGAGGCATCTGGCTTCGCCGGGCTTTGCCCGCAAAGCCCGGCGAAGCGGCCCGCCTTTGCATTGCGGCATTTTGCGACCGGATCACTCTTGTTGATCCGGTCGTTTTTTTGCCGGGAAATTACGCGCGCCTTATAGCGCGCTTGCCATAAAGGGCAAGGTATGGTTATTCTTGGCAAGAAAATACGCGTGCCCCGGCATTGTTTTTCCGCCGTCGGCATTGGAGCGGTTCACCTTTGAAATGAAGCAAAGCTCGCCTGCAAGCATTCAGGGCAAGGATTTGATAACAAATCCCTGCGGAGCGAATACATTTTTTCACGGTGAATTTGCTCTGGCTTCGCTGCCCTGCGGGTAATTCGCCCGTTGTTCCCGTTACCCCTGTGCCGCCGGCCGACACCAGCGCCCAAGGCCCTTAATCCCGGAACCGAATAATGGCAAAAGACGATACTTCCACACTCCAGACGGCTCCTGAACAGGACTTCGCAGGCGATGTCGAAATGGATGACGAAGTTGTGGATTTGCTTGAGGTCGTCAAGCCGGGAAAAAGCCTGCGCACTGAAGCCGGATCGGATGATGTGGACTTCAGCGCCGACCTTGAGGCCATGCTGGATCGCCTTTCCAGCGCCCAGGAAGCGGCGGAAGCAGCCGCTGTAGACCCTTTTCCGGATCCAACCCCTGTTGATCACAAGGTTGATCACAACGAGAGTCTTGATCTTCCCGGCATGGAAGATATTGACGACATCCTGAAATCTTTGGGCGAAGCTTCGGATGCGCCGGGCCCGGATACGACGGGTGCGCCTCCGGGCGGCGATGCCGGCCTCCATGCCCCCTATTTTCCTGAAGGCGCCGACAGCCTGGCCCCGGGCCCTGACCCCGATGCCATGCCCCTTGCCCCGGAACAATTGCACAGTCCGGGCGCGGCCGGAGAGGAACTGAACGCGGACGAACTGCTGGACGTCCTGCTGGCTGAAAGTCAGGAAACACCGGCGCGGCGCGAGACCAGCGACAGCGCCGATGATTTGCTTGCCGAACTGGGCATCGACCTCGGGCCGTCGCCGGACATGCCGCCGCATCCGTTGCCAACGCACCCGGCCCCGGACAGCCCCCCTGCGCCCGATCCAGTACGGCAGCCGGCGGCCGGGGCCGACACCGGCCCTGCTCCCGGCCCCGCTTCCGAGACAGACACCGGGGCCGAACTTCCCACCCTGCCGGGCATGGAGCCCCAAGCCACCGACTCCACCGTTGCCGGCGCGAACGATCTGCTGGCCGAATTCGGCATTGATCTGGACGCGGTGCCCGTCACCGAAGCCAGGGGCATGCGGGCCCAAGGCCACGTAACCCAGCCGGACCATGGACAGCCGGACAGCGCCGCAGCCTCCGTTTCGCCGCTGCCGGAGCCGGAGCCATTGCCTGAACCCGAGCCTTCCGTACAGGCGGCCCACAGGAAACAGGAGTTTTCAGCCGCGCAACCGGCCCCCATTGATACCGATGACGAACTGCTCGCGGAACTGGGCATCCACCTTGAACCGCCGGTACCGGCCGACACCGCTCCCGCGCCTGTAGGACGGGATGATGACGCATTGGCGGATCTCCTTGCCGAAGCGCAGGCTTCGATGCAAGAGCCAGCGCCAGCGCCAGACGCTGCCATGCCAGACGCCGCCGCCCCAGACGCAGCCATACCAGACGCAACAGTCACTGACGCCGCCGTCCCAGACGCCGCCGCACCTCCCGCTGACCTGGTTGAAGCTGAGGCCCAAGGCCGGACGAAGTTAAGCCCCACGGACCTGGAAGCCTTACTGAGCGCCCCTGCCGCCGGCGCCCCCCTGCTGGAGGAAAGCGCGTTGCCGGCGGATCCCTTCGACCAAGCCGCTCCAGACTCCGCGATCGGGCCGGAGATGCCGGCCGCCGGAGAAAGCGGACAGATCCTGAGCGCCAGCTCCGAGATGTCTGTTGCGCCTCCGGAGCCGGACGCGGACGGCGCGGCCCCGGAAGTGACCGAGACCCTCGCGCTGGAGACGGAAACGACGCCTTTTGATGAGCAGGCCGAAGAGCCCACTCCGGAAGAACTGCTGCCGAATATGTCGAGCTTGCCGGAGCCGGAAACGCAGGACAGCCCGGCCCCGGTTCCGCCCGAAGCCGTCGCGGAGAATGCGGACGCTCCGGATGCGGCTGCCCGCGAAGCGCAAGACTCCGACCCGGAAGTTTTCGAAGCCGCTCCCGCTGCTGTCGCCCCCGGGGAGACCGGGCCGGACGAGCTTGAGACCGAAGCGGAGCATGAGGCAGCCGTACCGGCTGAACTTGAGGCCGAAGCGGAGCATGAGGCAGCCGTACCGGATGAACTTGAGGTCGAAACCGAGCATGAGGCCAGCGGACCGGCCGAACCTGAGGCCGAAGCGGAGCATGAGGCAGCCGTACCGGATGAACCTGGGGTCGAAGCGGAGCATGAGGCAGCCGTATCGGTTGAACTTGAGGTCGAAGCGGAGCATGAAGCCAGCGGACCGGCCGAACCTGAGGCCGAACCGGAGCATGAGGCAGCCGTACCGGTTGAACTTGAGGTCGAAGCGGAGCATGAGGCAGCCGGACCGGATGAACCTGAGGCCGAAGTGGAGCATGAAGCCGCCGGACCGGACCTTCCTGACGTCCAATCGGAGGATGGCGAAGTCGGGCCGACCGATCTTGACGCCCAGGCGGGGGGTGGCGCCACCGACCTGACCGAACTTGACACCCTGGCAGAGGCTGACAAAGCCGACCCCGTCGCACTCGGCGTCCTGGCCGAGGCTGACGAAGCCGGCCTTGCCGAAGCTGACGTCCAGGCGAAGGATGGCATAGTCGGGCTTGTCGAAGCCAGCGCTCGGGCAGGGGATGGCCAGGGCGGGCCGGACGGTGTCGGGCTTGAGCCCGAAGCCGGGCCTGACGGTGCCGAACCCTACGCCGCAGCCGGGCCTGACCGCGCCGAAGCGGAACAGGCCAGCGCAGAGGCGGTTCATGACAGCGCAGAGGCGGCGGGACTTGCCGGCGCCGAGTCTGACGGCGCGCAAGTTCTTGATCCGGCCCCCCACCATATGCCCGCTGCCGCTATGGAAGCGGCTGGCGCGCAAGGGGCCGCTTTGCAGCCCGAGGCCACTGACCCCGCTCCGGTGCAGAAAGAAGCGGCGAAAGCCGCCGGCGGCGAGAGCCCGGCTCCTGTAGCAAAGCGTTCCATAAAAGACAGAATACGTATAGTAATGCACCCGGCCAAACCGGGTCAGTCATCCCGGCCCATTACCGGCAAGGGGATGAAAAGCGTACACCAAAAGCAGGCGGAAAATCTTGTGGAGGAAGCGGAACTCAAGCTCGCGCCCGACCTTGTGGACGAAGGTTCAAAAACACACAGCGAACAGCCTGCAACGGCCCCGGACAGCATGGGAAGCGGCCCGGACCAGGCTGCCGCCGCCGCCCTTGCACCGGAAAAGCCCGAGGCCCTGCAGCCCGCGCAGGACTCCGCAACACCAGAATCACCTGCGGATGCTGCAAGGGACAGGGACGAGCAAGAGCACGTTCCCGACCCGCCGCAACTGCCCGGACTTTCGGATGCAACGGGGCATACGCAAGGGGCGGAACAAAAACAGTTGCGGACAGGGAAGCCGGACCACGCTGCGGCAGACCTGGCCGATCTTGCAGACCTTGCCGACATTACTGAACAAACGGATACCGGCGCCATGTCCAGCTTTGATGAAGTGGATCTGAATGAACTGGACGCGCTGCTGGACGATATGCTGTCCACGGCGCCTGCCTCCGGCCCGGGGCCGACCGCCGCAAAGGACAGGGAAGCCGCACCCGCGCAGTTGCCGGAAGAAACCCGCGCCCCGGAGCCTGGCGACGAAGCGGCTGGCTCTGACGAGGCCCTGGCCCCCGAACCGGCTGCAAGCATCCCCGAAGACCAGGCCGCGCCGCCGGCCGAGAGCGAAGAACAGGGCCGGGAGGAGGACGCTATCCCGGCGCAAGGCGCGGACAAGGACCTTGCCCCTGCGCTGACGGCCGCCCCTGAAATGGCCGGGGAAGAAGACGCCGGGCTCCTGCCCGCAGACCCGGAAGGCGCGGAGAGCGCCCCCGGTGACGAGAGCGGCTGGGACGGACCGCTGGATACGGCCACGACCGGCACGACCGGCGAAGCCGGAGCGGAAACGCGGCCGTCCCTTGACGGTTCCTTGGACGGTTCCCTGGCCGAGCCCCTGGACGGCCCCCTGGACGACATTGGAGCTCCGCTGGCTGGCGCGGGCATGGACGGCACTCACGACGCGGGCACTGAAATCGCCCGGATGCGGGCCGAACTTGCGGCCTTCAGCCGGGAAACGCGCGCCACCCTGGCGGCCATGCAAACAGCCGTCGCAGCGCGCGCCGCCGAGCCGGAAAGCGGGGATATGCTGGCCGCCCACAGCGCGACCCTGGCAACGCATGCCGCCCGCCTTGAGGATGCGGAACTGACGCTGGCCGCCATGGACGGGCGCATCCAGGAGCTGGAGCGGAACTTTGCCCTGATGCAGGCCAACCTTGACAAAATTGCCGCTCAGGCAGCGGCGCGCATCATCCGGGAAGAACTGGCGGCCTTGCTGCGGGCGGAGTAAGGATGCGCCCCCGACCTCCGGCGGGCAAAGGGGCGCTGCCCCTTTG
>JAJDJN010000079.1 GCA_030267245.1 Desulfovibrio sp. OttesenSCG-928-A18 | reverse complement strand
AAGGGGGAGTTCATCACAGCTGTTGCCGCTCCAGTCGTAGCTGAGCACCCTGCCCGCCTGATCGGCGACAATGCTCAGGCGGCAGTTCAAGCGCTCCTGCGAGGGCGGAATCCAGATCTCATACTCGCTGCACTTGGGGAAACGGTCCCGGTTATAGAACCTCGGGCACCAGGTTTCATAATATCCCGCCCTGGCCATGACCCGATCCAGCACCCAGTCGTGGCGCACCGTGCCGTCGCCAAGTTCCGTGGAAGAACTCGGCTCGCCGAAATAATGCCGCGCCAGGGACATATCCGTTATTCGGGGCATGATCCCGTACATTTTGGTGGCGCAGGCGCCCGTTTGCAGCACAATAAGGCAGGCAAGAAGCAGGGCAAGGGCTTTAGCGCTTTTCAGAACCGGCATGATACGGCCTCCTTTTCGCCCATGTTCAATAGGTCGGCGGCACAATGGGCAGAGTATCGCAACTGTTGCCTTCCCAGGAAGATGACAGCACCCGGCCGTCTTTGCTGGCGATAACGCTCAGGCGGCAGACCTGGCGCTCCTGACGCGAAGGAACCCAGACCTCGCGTTCCACGCATTCCCGGTAACCGTCCCTGTCGTAATAGACCCGGATGCAGCGCGTTTCGTAATGTCCGGGCAGGGTCTCGATCTTGTCCCGCACCCATTCATGCCGGATGGTGCCGTCGGCCAGTTCCGTGCTGGCTTTGGGCTCGCCAAAATAGTGCCTGGCCAGATACATGGAATTGACTTGCGGCATCAGCCTGTCCATGGTCCGGCCGGCGCAAGAGCAAAGGGAAAGAACAAAGGGGATAAGGACGAGAACAAAAAGGGCTTTCTTGACGAAGACGAACATATACGCCTCCAGTGGGCGGCGGGCCCGGGAACCGCAAAAGGCGGATGACTCCGGCGGCCTTACTTGGGAACAACGTCGGGCCGTTTGTCCAGCTTCTGCTTTAAAGAGAGCAGACGCACTTCAACGACCTTGCTGTTGGGGTAACTGTCGCGGATGCTCTCAAACAGTTTCAGCGCTTCCTTGTATCGCATTTGCTGATCCATTACGTCCGCCAGCATGAATATGCCAAGAACCCGGCGTTCGGGCAATGCCTCGGGCAGGGCCAGCAAGTTGTGCAGGCTTTGCTCGGCGGCCTTGAGGTCATCCGTGAACATCTGCGTTTCAGCCAGGGAATACAGACAATCCGCCTTGGTGGACCCGGCCACGGGCAGTTGCAGGCACAGCTCGAGCACGTCCGTGGCCATGGTGAACTCCAGCCGGCGCAGATAGGCCTGGGAAAGCAGGCGGTACACCGTTGCCCGCTCCTCGTCCGGCAAGCCGCCGTCATGGCCCAGGGCCTCCCAAAGACTCACCGCCCGGGCATAGGCACCGGTTTCATTGCACAAACGCGCCAGATTCAGAGCAACGCTACGCCGTTTGGGCGCGTCAGAGGCGAACTCCTCCAGCATTATTTCAAGGTATTCCTTGGCCGTGGCCTTGTCCTGACGCATGTTCAGGGAAATGGCCAGAAGCCGCTGCCAGACCTCCCAGCGCTGCTCGCCGGCCGGATTCTTGCGCAGATAACGCTCAAAACGCATTTCCGCTTCACTGGTATCACGTTCCTTGAGGGCCTGCTCCGCAAGCTCGAGATCGTCCTTGGGCGCTTCACCGTGTACCTGTTCGCTGGCAACCTCAAAAAAATCCTGCAAGCAGCCCATTGGCAGGAGCAGCAGGCAAAGCAGCAGGGCCGCGGGCAAAAAGAGTTTACGCACGGAAAGACGGCCTTTTTTCCCTGGCTCCGCACGCGGATCAGGCATTGCGGCCGTCCTCGTCATCACTGTTTTCATCAATGCGGTCAAAGCCTACCACGGCAGCGCCGTGCTCCATGGTGACCAGGCGCACGCCCTGGGTTGCCCGGCCGATGCTGCGTATCTCCTCGACCCCGATACGGATGATCTTGTTGGTGGAGGTCAGAAGGAGCAGGGCATCGGTATCGGCCACCGGCATGGCGCCAATAACCGGGCCTGTCTTGGATGTGGCCCTGAAGTTGATGATCCCTTTGCCCCCGCGCGACTGAATCCGGTACAGATCCAGCTTGGTGCGTTTGCCGTAGCCGTTGCGCGAAATGGTCATGATCGAGGTATCCACATCGTCTTCCTGCACAATGACGCAGGCCACAACACTGTCCACACCGCGCAGGGCAATGCCCTTGACGCCCGAAGCGCCGCGCCCCATGGGGCGGACCTCGGCGCAACTGAAGCGGATGGCCAGCCCGGCGCCGGTGGTCAGTATCACCTGGCGGTTTTCCTGCACCTCGCGCACGGTGATCAGCTCGTCATTTTCCCGCAGACCGACGGCAATGAGGCCGGATTTGCGGCAACGCGCATACATGGAGGCTTCGGAACGCTTGACCATGCCTTTTTTGGTCACAAAAAGAAAATACTGGTCCGGGCTGAACTCGCGCACCGTAAGGGCCGTTGTCACCCATTCATCCTTTTCCAAAGGCAGAAGATTGGCGATATGCGCGCCTTTTGCCGTGCGGCTGCCTTCGGGCACCTGGTGCACCTTCAACTGGTGCATGCGGCCCATGTTGGTGAACAAAAGCAGAAACTGGTGATTGGATGTGGTCAGAAAATCCTGCACCACATCATCCTCGCCCATGTGCAGGCCGGCGATGCCCTTGCCGCCCCTGCGCTGCTGCTGATAATTGTCCAGGGTGGTGCGTTTGATATAGCCACGCCTGGACAAGGTGATCACAACATCCTCATCCGGGATCAGGTCCTCAATATCGATGCCTGCCAGATCGTCAAGCTCCACAACGGTTTTTCTCGGGGTGGCGTAGTTGTCCTTGAGCTCGGTAATCTCGTCGCGGATCACCCCGCGCAAGACCCCTTCGTTTTCCAGAATGGACTTGAAATAGGATATTTTTTTCAAGAGCTCACGGTATTCTTCAAGGAGCTTTTCATGCTCAAGCCCTGTCAGGCGTTGCAGGCGCATGTCCAAAATGGCCTGGGCCTGGATTTCTGACAGAGCGAAACGGTTCACAAGCCCCTCTTTGGCTTCCTGCGGAGTCTTGGACGCCCGGATCAGGGCCACCACCTCGTCTATGTTGTCAAGGGCTATGCGCAGCCCTTCCAGAATATGCGCGCGCGCTTCCGAACGCTTCAGTTCGTAGCGGGTTCTGCGTATGATCACCTCGCGCCGGTGCTCAAGAAAATAGGCCAGCGACGATTTCAAATTGAGCAGTTGAGGCCTGTTGCCCACCACTGCCAGCATATTGTAGGCAAAGGAGGTTTCAAGGGGGGTGAACTTGTACAGGGCATTGATAATGATATCCGGAATGGTGCCCCGCTTGAGATCAAGCACGATGCGTATGCCCCTGCGATCGGATTCGTCCCTGAGGTCGGACACGCCCTCGATACGCCGATCGTTCACCAGCGCGGCAATCTTTTCCACCAGCCCGGACTTGTTGAGCGCATAGGGAATCTGCTTGATGACAATGGCCTCGGCGCCTTTTTTGCGCGTCTCGACCTCCACCACGCCCCGGACCTTTACCGAGCCGCGACCGCCTGTCAAAGCGTCCTCCAGCCCCTTGCCCGCGTATACCACGCCCCCTGTGGGAAAATCCGGACCCCGCACATGCTCCATGAGATCATGCACCGTGCAGTCCGGATCCTCAAGAAGCGTGAGCATGGCATCACAAAGCTCGCCCAGGTTGTGCGGCGGCACGTTGGTGGCCATGCCCACGGCAATGCCGGAGGTGCCGTTGAGCAGAAAGTTTGGCACCTTGGTCGGCAACACCGAGGGCTCTTCCAGGGTGTTGTCGTAGTTTGGCCTGAACTCCACAGTATCTTTGTCGATATCCGCAAGGAATTCTCCGGCCAGCCGGGACATGCGCACTTCCGTGTAACGCATGGCCGCCGGCGCGTCGCCGTCGATGGAACCGAAGTTGCCCTGCCCGTCCACCAGGGGATCGCGCATGGAAAAATCCTGCGCCAGCCTGACCAGGGCGTCGTATACGGCCGAATCGCCGTGCGGGTGATATTTACCGATAACATCACCCACAACCCGCGCGGATTTTTTGGGCGGCCGGTTGTACGCGTTGCCAAGCTCGTGCTGGGCAAACAAAATGCGCCTGTGCACGGGCTTCAGCCCGTCACGAACATCCGGGATGGCCCGGCCGATGATGACCGAAAGGGAATATTCCAGATAGGACTTGCGCAGTTCTTTTTCAATGCTGACGCCCGGATGCTGCTCCGGGATCGCGTTCTCTGATTCTGACATAAGTGTGCTTTTTCCTCAGGTTCTCAAGTGCTCAAATCCTTGCCCTGAAATGCTTGCAGCTGAGCTTTGCCCGCCGTCAAGCAAGCATTTCAAAGATAAACCGCTCCGGCGGCTGCCCCAAAGGGGCCGCAAGCGGGCTATTTCCATTCCAGCGTTACCGGCATGCTCTCCAGGGCGGTTACAACATCCGCGGCAGCGTCCATGCCGCGTACCCAGTCAATGCTGAGCTGCGCGTCACCGTGCAGAAAGACCGTTGACGAACGGATAAAAAGCTCGCCGCCGTCTTCAATCTGTCCATCCATGACCATGATCAGATCAGGGCCGGCTTCAAAGAGATCGCCGGAAATGTGGATGACCTTCATCTGCCGTTTTTTTCCGTAACCAAGCTGTATGCCGCCGGCGATACTGTCCACATATTTGGAGGAAAGGCTCTCGCGCTCTTTGCCCGTGCTGCTCTTCAAACTTTCCCTGACCTTGCCGAAGCCGCTTTTTTTATAGCTGATGCAGTATGCGCCCAGCACCTCCCCATTGGGGCCGCCTTTCCAGCCAAGCTGTTTCAATTCAACGGAACTGTTGTCCGAGCAGTCAAGCATGCGCTTTACAGGCGCTGGCGTTTTGGAAGCGATGTTGCCGTTCAGAATGGTCCAGCCGTCGGGGGCGTAGAGACTGAAATCCTTGTCAGGATGTACCAGTGCCGCATGCGCCTGGGCCGTGAGAAGAAAAAGGCACAGGCAGATAGGAATCAGCTTGTAGACACGCATAACACTCCCAATCGATAAGCAAAAATTAAAATTATGCCTCCGGCGGCCAAAGATGCGCCGCCCTTTGGAATCCGGCAAGGGGCTGCGCGCCCCCTGATCCCCATGAGGACTTGAGGACAAATCCTTGCCAAAGAACAAAAATCCTCATTAGTCAGCGCTTTTCTATATATCCAAATCCTGCACGGTAAGCGCGTTTCTTTCAATGAACTCGCGCCTGGCCTCCACCCTGTCGCCCATCAGTTCTTCAAAGGCGTCGCTGGCTTCCTCGGCGTCTTCTATATTCACCTGCAGGAGTACGCGGTTTTCCGGGTTCATGGTCGTTACCCAGAGCTGCTCCGGGTTCATCTCGCCAAGGCCCTTGTAGCGCTGGATGTTGATCCCTTTGCGCGCTTCTTCAAAAAGGGCCTTTTCCAGGTTGAACAGACCGGACACGGGAATCTGCGCCTCCTTGCGCTCTATGACAAAATCCATGCCCCCGCACTGTTCGCGGATGTTCTCCCTTGTTTTCCAGGCCTGACGGTAGAATTTGGAGCCGAAATATTCCGGGCTGAGCTTGGTCCTGTGTCCGTTTTTGTCTTCAAAAACAACCCGGGTCAGATGCTCGAGCTCCGTTTCCTCGTCTTCAATGCGCAGGCTGAAGCCGCGTTCGCCTATCCAGTCCCTGAAACGGGCCAGGCCGGTGGAGTCATCGGTGAACAGCGAAGGTTCGAGCAACTCCGGATAGCGCAAAAAAGCCATGAACAGTGGCTCCGAGATGCCGGCTATTTCAGCATCGCGCAAGCGCGCGCTGATGGACGAGATATCCCTGGCCAGAGATATAATTTTGCGACCGCTGTAGGTATGGCCGTTCGCGGCCCTGATCACGGCATCCTTGCTGATGCGCTCAAGAAGAAAAACGTTCAATTCGGCGTCATCTTTGATGAACTTTTCAAACTTCGAGGAATGCGCCCTGTATAGCGGAGGTTGGGCAATGTAGAGATGCCCCTTGTCAATGAGCTCCCTGTATTGACGGAAAAAGAATGTCAGCAGCAAGGTGCGGATATGCGCCCCGTCAACATCGGCGTCCGTCATGATCGCAATGGTGTGGTAGCGCAGCTTTGACAGGTCTATGTCGCTCTCGCCCCCGACCAGACCGATACCGGCGCCCATGGCCGTGATCAGGGCCTTGATTTCCTTGTTGGCCAGCATTTTGTCAAAACGGGTCCGCTCGACATTGAGGATTTTGCCGCGCAAGGGCAAAATGGCCTGGCGGCCGGGATCGCGCCCCTGCTTGGCCGAACCGCCCGCCGAATCGCCTTCCACAATGAAAAGTTCCGATTCCGCCGGATCCTTGCTCTGACAATCCGCCAGCTTGCCCGGCAAAGAGTTGTCCGACAAAGCGCCCTTGCGCCGCACCAGTTCCTTGGCCTTTCTGGCCGCATCCCTGGCCCTGGCCGCGTCCACGGCCTTTTCAATGATCAGCTTGATGTCCTTGGGATTTTCTTCAAAAAATGTATTCAGCTTGTCATAGACTATGCCGCCGACAATGCCGGCCACCTCGCTGTTGCCCAGCTTGGTCTTGGTCTGACCTTCAAATTGCGGACTGGGCAGCTTGACCGACACCACGGCCGTGAGTCCTTCGCGCACATCGTCGCCGGAAAGGCTCATCTTGACTTTTTTGTTGAGGTCCGAATTCTTCAGATAAGTGTTGATGGCCCTGGTCAGCGCGGTCTTGAAGCCGGCAAGATGGGTGCCGCCTTCTTTGGTGCGGATATTGTTGGCAAAGGTCAGGGTATTTTCTTTATAGCCCGTGTTGTACTGCAGCGCGAACTCGGCCACTATCCCCTGGGCTTCCCCGTAGCCGTAGATAACACTGTGAACCGTAGCCTCACCTTGATTGAGGTCTTTGACAAACTGCTCGATGCCGCCGTCAAAGCGGAAGGATTCCTTTTCATCCGTGCGCTCGTCAATAAATTCAATTTCAAGGCCCTTGTTCAGATAGGCCAGTTCTTCAAGGCGCTTGCGCAGTATTTCATAGGAAAATTCCGTTGTCTCGAAAATCTCGTCGTCGGGCGTAAAGCGCACGGTGGTGCCGTGGTTCTGCGATTCTCCGAGTACGCGCAATTCTTCCAAAGGCACTCCTCTGGAATATTTTTGCGCATAGCGGTACCCGCCGCGCCGGATGGTCACTTCCAGCAATTCTGAAAGGGCGTTGACGCAGGATACGCCCACACCGTGCAGGCCTCCGGAGACCTTGTAGGAAGAATTGTCAAACTTGCCGCCGGCATGCAGCTTGGTCATCACCACCTGCACGGCCGGGACTCCTTCTTTGGGGTGGATATCCACAGGAATCCCACGCCCGTTGTCGGAAACGGAACAGGAGCCGTCCACATGCAGGCGCACGGTGATCCTGGTGCAGAATCCGGCCATGGCCTCGTCAATGGAGTTGTCCACCACTTCATAAACAAGGTGGTGCAATCCCCTGGACTCGGTGCTGCCAATGTACATGGCCGGGCGTTTGCGCACCGCGGCCAGCCCTTCAAGAATGGTGATGCTCGACGCGTTGTAAGATGCGCCCGAAGCCAGTTCGGAGGCTGTAAAGTCCGCCATTATACCTGTTCCTCGCTGAAGTTGACGTCATCCAGAATTTTCATGGGCATGATGATCACCAGATATTCCGGGTCATCAGCCCCTCTGATGCCGCAGGGGCCTTCCGCGCCGGTCAGGGTAAAGGACAGGGAGCCGGAAGCATAATGGTCCATTATGGTCAGCAGATTACTGGTCGGAAAAGCAATTTTTTCAATATCTCCACTATATTCAACGTCAAGAGATTCAGAAGCGGAACCAACTTCCTGCCCTGTGGCGCTCAATACGGCTTCTTTCTCCGAAAGATCAAAATAAGTGCAGCGGTTGCTGTCAGAGTTGAAGATGGCAATACGCATCAGGGCGCTCTGGGTTTCTTCACGGTTCAGAACAAGGCTGGAAACCGCATCCCCGCTCAGACGGGAAAGGAAGATGCCGTAATCCGGATACTGATAGGACGACAAGGGCAGACTAAAGGATTCTGCCTTGTTTTCAGTGCGCACAAACAGCCGCCTGTCACCGATATTTACCTGGATCTCATCGTTGCCCAGCCATTTTTTCAGTTCGTTCAAGTACTTTTTTTGTACGAGAATCCCTTCAGGCGGCAGCAGAGCATGAAGATCATCGTTGCTGAAGCTGCACATGGCGAACTGGTGCCCGTTCATCCCGGCCGCTTCAATGCTTCCGGAACTTTCACCGCCGACTCCCTTCATAAAAAGGCAGGACAGGGCATCCGAACCGTCATCCCCGATGCAGTAGGAAATGCGATCAATCAGCTCCTGGAGAAAATCCCCTGACCATGTAACCGCTCCCTGTTCCGGAAAATCTGCGAAGCTTTGGAACCAGGTGGCGTCATTGACCGGAAATTTATACTTACCGCGTCCGCCTTCGCTGTTTATATGCAGAACCGGCGCTTCGGCATCCACCTTGAGGGTGATCTTTCCCGAAGGAAGGCGGCGCAGCAATTCCACAAAAGAACGGCCCTGAACTCCGGCAAGACCTTCCTGAGTTACATCCGCCGTATAAGAACCGCGAAATTCAATATTTGAGTCAGTGGACAGTATTTCAAGACGCCCTTTTTCGGCTTTGAGCCAGATGGAGCGCAGGTAGGCGGCCCCTGTGCGTTGAGGGATGATGTTGGCCGCTTTTTGCAGACCCTCGATGATCTCTTCTTTAAATACTGTTAAGTACATATATTCTCCTTTTAGAATAGAAGGGGCTGTTATTTTGTGCCTTATCAGCTCAACTATCCGGTATTCATATTTTTTTTATAAACAATCAAGGAACGCTCCCCTGTCGACATCCGGCTGTTATTCACAAGGGCTTTTTATTTGCGTCGACTTAGGCACAATAGGCGCAGCTCTTCCACTCTTTT
>JAJDJN010000078.1 GCA_030267245.1 Desulfovibrio sp. OttesenSCG-928-A18 | reverse complement strand
GTCCAGACTATCACTTATTTTGATGCTGATGCTCGCCGGGCTGGTAGGCTACGGCGGCTACCTGCTGTTCCAGGACATGCAGGCCCCGGAACTGGAATTCTCCCACACCGCTTCGAGCGTATCCCCCACCCTGCCCCTGACGCTCAAGGCAACGGACGCCAAGTCCGGCATCAAGCGCATCAGCGTGGTGGTGCGTTACGAGGAAAACGAAATCCCCATACTGCGCGAAGAGTTTGACCAACGCCAGCCCTCGCGCGAAGTCACCTTCACCCTTGCCGATGCGGGCCTGAAAAATGATGACGCCTTTGAACTGGAAGTCACCGCGGTGGACGATTCCCTTGGCCGCTTCGGCTTCGGCAACAAGCAGAGCCTTGTCCTGTCCCTCAAGGCGGACACCATCGCCCCGAGAATTCTCATGAAATCAAGCCCGCCCAATGTGCGCAAGGGCGGTACCGGCTGCATCGTCTACGCTGTGGACAAGGATGTGGAATATACGGGAATACTGGCCAACGATTTCTATTTTCCGGCATTCAAGCAGGAAAACGGCGACTATATCTGCTTTTTCGCCTTCCCATACTTTATTGAACTCAAGGACTTCAAACCCTCGGTAACCGCCAGGGCCATTTCGGGCAACAGTACCAGCCTGGCCCTAGATCTGCACCGCATCGATCGCAAGTTCAAGCACGACACCATTACCATCACACAGGGATTTCTGGACGCCAAGGCTGCAGAATTTCACCATATAGTTCCCGGAGAGATGAGCGAGCTGGATCGCTTTCTCAAAGTAAACGGCGAAGTGCGCAAGTCCAACGCCGCAACGCTTCTGGAAATAGGCCGGGAGACGGGCCCGACCATGCTCTGGCAGGGAGCCTTTTCGCGCCTGCCCCGCGCGGCCTCCCGGGCGGGTTTTGCCGATCATCGCACCTATATGTGGGAAGGGCAGGAAATAGACCAGCAGACCCACCTCGGCTTTGACCTTGCCTCGGTCAAGCAGGCCACAGTTCCGGCCGCCAACAACGGGCGGGTCGTCTATGCCGGCTATCTCGGCATCTACGGCAACCTGATCATCATCGACCACGGACTGGGGCTGCACAGCCTGTATTCACACTTGAGCGAAATAGCGGTCAGCCGGGGCCAGGAAGTGGAAAAAGGCTTTATCATCGGTAAAACCGGCGCCACCGGCATGGCCGGAGGCGACCATCTGCACTTCGGCATTCTGGTTTCCGGCCTGGAGGTTACTCCGCTGGAGTGGTTGGATGATCACTGGCTCAAAGACAATATCGTGGACCGCATCAATGACGCGGGCGGCAAGGCGCCGCCCTTCAGCGTGAGCCCTGCCGCCCCTTCCGGAAATAAAAAACCGCAACAGGGCGGCTCGCGCAGACGGCGTTAAAACAGTCTTAACAGTGAGCAAAGCTCGCCTGCGGGCATTTCAGAGCAAAGATGTGGAGTCTGAGGGGGCAAAGCCCCCCTCAGACTTTTTTCGACCGCCGGCTACCACTGCTTTGAGCGTTGCAATTCCAGGGCCTTGCCCTGTTCTTCAAAGCTGCTGAAACCGGAATGATGCAGGGCGTCTTCAACCAGGGAACTCCAGTCCCAGTTGGCATAGATCACCGGCTTGTGGAAGGTGCGGCGGAAGCTTTCCAGCTCGCCGCGATAGAACTTTTCCTTGGAGGTTTCAAGGCTTTCACGCAGATGCTCATGCAGTCTGCTCAGTTCGCCTTCATACCACTCCATCAGATCCGGGGCCTGATTGTATTTTTTCAGGATATGTCCGTAGCCGTTGCGCTCCATCAGGGCGCACAGGGCCTTGTGATGCTGCTCGCGCAGCCATTCGCCCAGGCGCGAAGTGGGGATTTGCTCCCCTTCCACTTCAGCCATGTCGAATTTGGTCTGATAATATGTGTCCGGCACCACGGAGGCTGAAGTGATGCCGGCAATGGCCACCAGTCCGCGCAGTATCTTGCTGTTGGAAACGCCCTGGCCGCAGAAGCCGACTTTTTTGCCGAATTTTTGCCCGGAAAAGATCGTGGACAAAATGGCCCAGACCACGGCCGGGTCCTCTTCGTCATAGATGTGCGCCAAGCGGGCGTTGTCGCGGTCCGTGGCCAGCACCATCTGGGTCATGTCGTTGGAGCCCAGGGAGAAGCCGTCGAATTCATCCAGGAACTGCTTGGAAAGCACCGCGTTGCTGGGAATTTCGGCCATAAGGATGATCTTCAACCCGTCTTCGCCGCTTTTCATGTGGTGCACCTGCTCCAGATAGCGGCGCATGCTGCGCGCTTCTTCAATGGTGCGCACAAAGGGGAGCATGATCTGCAGGTTGTGCCCGCCGTATACGCCCCTGGCCAGCTTGAAAGCCTCCAGTTCCCAGTCATGCAGGTTGCGCGATACCCCGCGCCAGCCGAGCATGGGGTTGTCTTCCATCTGCTCGAACAAAAGCCCGCCCACCAGGTTGCGGTATTCGTTGGACTTGAAGTCCGTCGTCCGGTACACGATGTCCTTGCCGTAAAAGGCCATGGCAAACAGGGCCAGACCCTGGGCCAGGGTCTGCACATAGTGCTCCCTGCCCGAGCGGTAGCCGCGTGAGCGGATGACTTCGCGTATGGTGGCGGGGATGGCGCGCACGGCCTCTATTTGCGAGATCATGCCTGTGCGGTGCCCCACGTCCTCGCGCAGGGTGCGGATGTCGTCAAGGGTTTCCTGCACAAAGCCTATCTTTGCCGCCCGTTCGGCCATGGCCGTTACCTGCGAATCTATTTCGCCCCGGCGGCGTACCACTTCCGGGTCGTTACCCATAAGCAGGGCCAGTTCATCGTCAAAGCCCATGACGTGGCGGATGTGCGCGGCCAGATCCGTGGTGGTCTTGAGCAGATCAAGACGCTGCGAACCCATGTCCACATATTCGTCCAGCTTGCGCTCAAGCTCGCGGTTCTGGCGGCGCAGGGCCAGCACTTCCTCTTCATTGCCCGTGGCTTCCTGGGCTTCAAGAACGGCGATTTCCTCGGCAATGCCGGTAATGGCCCCCACATACTCGCGCAGGCGCAGGTTCATGAAGATCAGCCCGGCGTTCAACTGCCGGCGCAGGGTCTTGGTCAATCTTTCATCCAGTACTTTAAGATAGCGCTGGATAACATTGTCCAGTTCGCCGTTGTCGTAGGCTTCAAGGGCCAGAGGGTGCACGCCTATGTTGCCCAGCATGAACTCGGCCCGCAACAGCCCCACCTCAAAATCCTCGATGCGGCGCAGACGGGAAAGGAACATGGCCTGCCCCACGTCCGCCAGAATAAGGCCGACCTTGGTCTTGGTGGCCGGGATTTTGGAAAGGTCCATCTCCCCGCCGACATCCTTGAGGGGCAGCAGGCCCCGGTAGACCCGGCCCGTGGTGCCGTCCACCGTGACTTCGATCTTGTCCAGGGCGCGCAGGGCCTCCACCCGCTGAATGCCTATGACAGCGGGGATGCCCAGTTCGCGCGAGGTAATGGCCGCGTGCGATGTGTCGCCGCCAACGTCGGCCAGAATGGCCGAAGCGACGCGCATGCCCGGCACCATGTCCGGGTCCGTGCGTTCGGCGGCCAACACGTCTCCCTTGCTGATCTTGTTCAGCTCAAGGGCCGAGCGGAGAAATTTGACCGTGCCCTGGCCGGCTCCGCGCGAGGCGCCGTTGCCCTCAAGCAGCACCTCGGCCAAAGCCGCGGCCGAGGGATCAACTTCCTTGCGGCGCATGAAAATAATGTCCGGATGCAGTTCAAATTCTTCGTTCCAGCGCGTTTCCGGACGGGCCTGGACGAACCAGAGTTCATCATTGGCGTCGATGCAGAACTCGGAATCCATGATAATATCGCCATAAGCCTTGCTGATGGCGCGCACGCCCTTGGCCACGGCCTCTGCATGGGCGATGGACAGGGCCCAGCGGCTGGCTTCCAGTTCGGGCACGGCGACTTTTTTGGTGCCGCCGGCTTCGTCGTAAATAATTTTTATGTCCTTGCAGCCCATCTGGCGGATCACCACTTCCTGTCCGTCATCACGGGTGAAGACATAGTATTTGTCCGGGGTGACCATGCCGCCCACAACCGCCTCGCCAAGGCCGTAACTGGCGTCAATGGACACAAGATCGTTGCGCGCGGTACCCCGGCAACCGGTGGCGGTATCGGCCGCAAAGGCCGTTCCGGAAATGGCCGGGTTGATCATGCGCATGATGCAGACGGAAAGGGAGGTATGTTCAATGGCCCATTCTTTTTTCGCCTGCTCGGCGATGTTTTCATCGCCGGTTTCCTCGGCCAGGGTGATGGCGTCAAGGATGGCTTCACGCCGGTAGGTCATGGAGCGCAGGTTATAGGCCGACGCGCAGTCCCAGTGGTAGGCTAGCACCACCTGCTCCGAGCCGAAAATATTCAGATAGGTGTCCTGCAGCCCGGCAAAGGCCTTTTTGCGCGAATCCTCGCCGGCGGCCGATGAACGGACCGCCACCGGCACGCCCTCTTCACCCGCCTCCTTGCAGATATCCCGGTAGGCGTCGCGCACGGCCTGAGCGACCTGTTCCGGCAGGGGCACGGACAAAATGGCCGCCTGGACCAGGGCCGAGCGCCGTCTGAGCTGGTCTATGCCCTCCGGGGAGGTGGCAAAGCCTTCAACAACGTTGTTGATGAAGGTTCTGAGCTTGACCTGGCTTTGTTCCTTGCCCTTGGCCTCGTATTCGTCGCGTACGGCCTTGCCCAGATTGCGCACGAATTTTTGCAGAAATTCCGGATCGCCGCTGATTTCCGGGTCTTCCCAGTCAATGCGTTTGTATTCCCGGTCAACGACCGCCCTGGTCAGGGTGGCGTTGATTTTTGTCTCGTCCAGGAGCTTGTGAAAGCCGATGGAAGACACCGCTCTGAATTGCGGCGCCTGGATCCCCGAAACCTGGCTGATAATGGCGGTATTATAGTTCTTGCCGCCGACCAGAAGTTCCGCCTCTTCCCCAATGGCCACAATATCTGCGCCGTTGAGGATCAATTTTTCCTTCAAAGCAGCAACATCGCTTTTGCCTTTGCCGGCTTTGGTCTTGTCGGATTTGGTCTGGTGCTGTTCCCGTGAAGGCTTGGGCATTGAAAGCTCCCTCCTGAGGAAGAGATGGGAAGACGGTTCAGAGCCAGTGTCGCTTGACGCGACCCTAGCAGCAAAGTTCTTTTCTGTCACATAGTTTTAGCCGTGGCCATTCTCTCGCGCCTTTGTGATGCAAAAACGGCCCGCGCGACTCCCGGCAAGGACTCCGGCTACACTTTTTTGCCGCAATGCGGACAGAAGCTGAAGCCTTCCGAGGGCAGCGGCTTGCGGCATTGGGGGTTGGCGCAGCATAGCGGCACCGGCGCCAGTTCCACAATAAGCTCCCCTTCGCGCACAGGCAGCATCTGTTTGCTTTCGCGGTAATCCGCCGTTTTCAGAACGCGTTTTACCACAGCGTCCAGCGGAGCGACAACGGCCTTTTCCTGCTTCATTATCGAGATATTGAAGAGCTCCTCGCCCTTTTCAACCAGATCGCCGGGCTGAACGTACATGACCCAGAGGTCGCCGTTGCTGGGCGCGCCCACATGATATTCATTGGCCGGATCAGCCATGGCCGTGGCCTTTGCCGCCGAGATCTCCGGCTTCGCTACCTGCACCTCCGAACTCATGATCTCGGAATCGAGCACGTAACGCACAACGGCCACGCCGTTGGCGTCTGGGTTCTGGATGCGGATCAGGGTCAGATGGTGGGGTTTGCCGCTGGAATCAGTAAAGTTCAGCTCTTCGCCCACTTCCATGCCCTCAAACCAGACCGCCAGGGGCAGATTGTTCGGGTTGCCGAAGTTCTGGCGGAATTCGATGGTCTTGATGGCGTCGCCCGGATGGTTGAGGAACATAAGGAACTCCTCCTCCGTCGGCTCGCGGTGAATGGCGGCGCGCAAGGCGGCGCGTTCGGCGTCCAGGTCCGTTGGCGGCAGGGATTCCAGGGGAGACTGCTCGGTGCGGGTGGCCAGGGCCTTTTCCCATTCCGGTCCGAAAGCGCTTTTGTACACCCAATCCGGCGGAAAGCCGAGAGGGAGCTTGCCGAACTTACCCAGGAGCAGGCCCCGGAAGGCGTCGTTGCAGTCCTGGTATATGGCCAGCCGGGCCTCCTTCATTTCTGGCGACAGTTCATCCTCGTCATGCCTGGTGATGTTATCCAGCACCTCCAGAAGATATTGCACCTCAAGCTCTCCCCCGCGCTTGAAAGCGCTGGTAACGGCCAGAAAGGCCGTATTCCAGGTTATCTGGGAGCCGGGTGTCACGTCATGGTAGCGCACGATTTGGCGGATGCCGGCCAGGTAGCGCAGCATATAGGGCAGAAGCTGGATATAGCCCTGCTTGAGCGCCCCTTCCTGCGATGATGAGGTCGCCCCGCCGGGCATGCCGTGGCTGATCACGTCGTAATCAACGCCCTGGAAATACGGCGCGGTATAACGATCATAGTAGGGCATGATCTGCTTGAGCACGAAATTGCCGTCGCGGATGACGCGCTTGTTCAGACTGGTTTTCAGCCCCAGTTCGTCTTCAAGATAGGCAGCGGTGGAGAGCACCTCGCCCTGGCCGTACCAGCGCATGCCCGCGCCGAGGGAGGTATCCACAATATGCACCCCGGCCTTTGCCGCCGCGCCCACGGCCGGAACAAAAAGTCCGTCCGTATAATGACGGTGGTAATGCAGCACCATTTCAGGCCATTTTTTGCGCAGGGCCGTGACCAGTTCATGCATGAAACGCGGCGGGCAGACTCCGGCCATATCCTTCAGCCCGAGAATAATCCTGCGCGAGGCCTCTTTGCCGCTCAGGCCCAGAATCTTGGCCGTCTGTTTGACCAGGGCCGCGGCGACATCAAGGTAGTGCTTGACGTCAAAGCCCTTGGCCCAGCTCAAGGACAGGGCGGGCTGGAACAGCACCCCCCGCGTATTCAGGGCCACTTCGGCAAAGGGCTGCATATTCTCCACGTGGTTCAAAAAATCAAAGCAGCGGATGACCTGGTAATCCTCGCATATCTTCTCCGCCGTCAGGCGCATGAGGTTGCCGGGCTGCGGCTTGTAGCCGAGCACGTTGGTGGAGCGGATGAGGATCTGCTTCAGGGTTTTGGGAGCGGCCTTGTTCAACTCCCTGGCTTCATAGAACGGCGAGGTCATGTTTGCCAGCATGTTCACGTGAAAATGCGCGCCGCCGCCCGTTTCCAGAGAAAAGAAACCGCTGTTGTCCAGATAGGGGATGATCATCAGATCTTCGGCCAGGCGGAAGCGGTTGCCGCTGTTGGACTGGGTGTTGTCCCGGCAGGTGGTGTCGCAAAAGTGCACGTAGCCGGAGTCGCGTATGTAATCCAGGAGCGCCGCGCTGTCATTTCTGGGATAGGGCGAAGGCAGGCGCTGCACCGTGGACGCGATGGGCGGCAGCACAATGTCCACGCGCGGCAGGCGCGGGGTCGTGCGCGTGCGGTATTCGCCAAGCTGCACAAAGGGATTATAGCCGCGCGCGGAGATCTCGGCCGCCAGCCGGGCGTTGCGCTCCGCTTCGGGGGCGAGATCCGTGTAGTTCATCAATTGCGGGTTGTCGGCAATAAAGCGCGTGTCGCACTGCCCCTTGCGAAAGGCCGGGTTGGCCAGGACCTGACGGAAAAAAGGGATGGTGGTCTTGACGCCGCCCACGATATATTCGCCAAGGGCCCGCTCCATGATCCCGAGCACCTTGGTCCAGTCCTGACCGTAGGTAAGCAGCAGGGCTCCGGCCGAATCATAATTGGAGGGAAATTCATAACCCGCGCTCAAGTTCGAATCCAGGCGCACCCCCGGACCGCCGGGGGAAACATAACGGGTGATCAGCCCGGCATTGGGCGCGAAATCCTTGCGCGGGTCCTCGCAGTTTATGCGCAACTGCATGGACACGTGCATGGGGTTGAGATGGTCCTCGTCAAAGCGCAATTTGCTGCCAAAGGCAATGGCGATCTGCTCCTCCACAAGATCTATGCCGTAACGGGATTCCGTGATGCCGTGCTCGACCTGCAGACGGGTATTGACTTCAATCAGATAGGGATCGCCCTCTTCCGTGACCAGAAACTCCACCGTGCACAGGGAATAGTACTGCACGGCGCGCACCAGGGCGCGGGCGTATTCCTTGAGGCGCTCGCGCAGTTCAACGGTCAGCATGGGCCAGGGCGAGGGCGTGATTTCTATGAGCTTCTGGTTGTTCCGCTGGATGCTGCAGTCGCGCTCGTCAAAGGCGAAGACATTGCCGTATTTGTCGGCAATGACCTGAATTTCTATATGTCTGACCCCGGTCAGAAACTTTTCCACATACACGCGCGGGTTGCCGAAGGAGGCCTGGGCCATGGTCGAGGCCTTGAAAAAGGCGTCTTCCAGGTCGTTTTCGTTATATACCCCAAAGATGCCGCGCCCGCCGCCGCCGCCTTCAGCCTTGAGCATGATGGGAAAGCCGATCTGCCGCGCCGCTTCCCTGGCCCTTGGCACATCCACGGCACCGTCGGAACCGGGCACAACAGGGATGCCGAGTTCTTTCGCCAGCATCCGCACCTGGACCTTGTTGCCCAGAAGCTTCATGGATTCGGCCGTGGAGCCGATGAACACAAGGCCGGCCTCGGTGCAGACGCGGGGAAAATTGTCGTCTTCCGAGGCGAAGCCCCAGCCCGGATGGATGGCCACGATGTTGCGCTGCTTGGCCAGGGAGACAATACGATGGATATCGAGATAAGCTCTGGGGTCCGGGCCGAGCAGGAGCAACTCCTGGGCCGAGGCGGCCGAAGGCGCGGTTTTGTCCACATCCGTGGCGGCCATGACGGCCACGGCGTCAAAGCGCTCGCGGATGGAGCGGCAGATGCGCCGGGCCGGAATACCCCGGTTGGCCACAAGAATGGCCTTGCCCTTCAAATCGTCAACAACGCTGTCAAAGGTCTTGATACCCATGAAGAACACGCTCCAGATCTGCAAAAGAGCAGCTTGAATATTGCACCGGTTGTTGTAGGCCTCCGGGGGCCGGGGTTTCGCTCCGGCCCCGAGGGAGGGGCGCCGCCACTTTGGGCTCACACAGTGTCATTACCGGGAGAACTCTGAAACCGCAACCAAGCGGC
>JAJDJN010000077.1 GCA_030267245.1 Desulfovibrio sp. OttesenSCG-928-A18 | reverse complement strand
GCAGGCGAGATCTTCTCGCCGTTAAGCAAGTATTTCAAAGATAAACCGCTCTGAAAATGGAGAATCCGATGTTTTATAGAGGAAGAAAGCTGCGCGGCAGCCCGGTTCTGCGCGAAATGCTCCGTGAAACCCGCCTGCATCCCGAAGATCTGATCATGGGCTATTTTGTCGCGGACACCAAGGACAAGGACTTTTGCAAAGCGATCCAGGCCATGCCCGGGCAATACCAGCTCTCCCTTGAAAAACTGCTGCAGACGGTGCGGCGGGCGGTGGATTGCGGCCTGCGCGCCTGCCTTCTGTTCGGCCTGCCGGCGGTCAAGGATGCCGTCGGTTCCGGAGCCTATGCCAGGGACGGCATCGTGCAGCGCGCGGTGAGCGCGCTCAAGGAAAATTTCCCAGAGTTGCTGGTCATTACCGATGTCTGCCTGTGCGAGTATACGGATCACGGGCACTGCGGCCTGGTGAGCCCCGAAGGGGAGGTGCGCAACGACGCCAGTGTGGAGTTGATAGCGCGCACGGCCCTTTCCCACGCCGAGGCCGGGGCGGATATGGTCGCGCCTTCGGACATGATGGACGGCAGGGTTGCGGCCATACGGACAATCCTGGACGAGGCCGGCTTCACCGCCCTGCCGATCATGTCCTATGCCGTGAAGCACGCCTCCGCTTTTTACGGTCCCTTCCGGGAAGCGGCCGAATCCGCCCCCCGCTTCGGCGACAGAAAAAGCTACCAGATGGACCCGGCCAACCGGCGCGAAGCCATGCGCGAAGCGGCGGCCGATATTGAAGAGGGCGCCGACATCATCATGGTCAAGCCGGCCATTTCCTGCCTCGATCTGATCCGCGAGGTGCGCGACGCCTGGGATCTGCCCGTGGCCGCTTACCAGGTCAGCGGTGAATACTCCATGATCAAGGCGGCCGCGCAACTGGGCTGGATTGATGAAAAGGCCGTGCTCATGGAGGCGCTCACCGGCATCAAGCGCGCGGGCGCGGAACTGATCATCAGCTACTATACCCAGGAACTTCTGGAACAAGGATGGCTTTCGTGACCGATACAGCACAGCGGCATGGGCCCGAGCACTTTGCCGGCCAGGGACAGGGCCGGGGGCAGGAAGCGCAATGCTCTGCGCAACACGGCGCCGGGCATCCGGGCGGACATGGAGCCGGCCATCCGGGCGGGCACCCGGGCGGGCACGGGGCCATGCGCGGCGACGGCCTGGCCGGGAATCCGCAAGGCCTGAAAACGCTGCCGGACGGCACCCCGCCCCTGCGCCTGATCGCCTGGGAAGTGACCCGTTCCTGCAACCTGGCCTGCAAGCACTGCCGGGCTGAAGCGCATCTGGAACCATATCCGGGCGAATTTTCCACGGACGAGGCCAAAGCCCTGATCGATACCTTTCCGCAAACCGGCAGCCCGATCATCATTTTTACCGGCGGAGAGCCGCTCCTGCGCCCCGACATCTTTGAACTGGTCAGCCATGCCCGGGACAAAGACCTGCGTTGCGTCATGGCCCCCAACGGCACCCTGATCACGCCGGAGAACGCGGCCAGGATGCGCCAAAGCGGCATTTCACGCTGCTCCATCTCCATAGACGGGCCGGAAAGCGCAAGTCACGACGCCTTTCGCGGTACACCGGGGGCCTTTGCCCAGGCCCTGCGCGGCATCTCCTACCTCAAGGACCAGGGCATCGAGTTCCAGCTCAACACCACGGTAACCAAGAGCAATCTCGGTGATTTCAAAAAGATCTTCGAACTGGCAAAACGCCTCGGGGCCGCGGCCTGGCATATTTTTCTCCTTGTGCCCATGGGCCGGGCCGCCGATCTTGCCAGCGAGGTGATCAGCGCCCAGGAATATGAAGAGGTGCTCAACTGGTTCTATGATTTTCGCAAGACCACCAGCATGCACCTCAAAGCCACCTGCGCCCCCCATTATTACCGCATCATGCGCCAGCGGGCCAAAGAAGAGGGCCTAGCGGTCACGCCGGAACTGTTCGGCATGGACGCCCTCACACGCGGCTGTCTTGGCGGCACGGGCTTCTGCTTCATCAGCCATACCGGCCAGGTGCAGCCCTGCGGCTATCTGGAACTGGACTGCGGCAATGTGCGCACAACGCCTTTTCCCGAAATCTGGCGTTCTTCCAGGCACTTTCTGGAATTTCGCAATCCGGCCGACTATCAGGGAAAATGCGGGGTGTGCGAATATCACAAGGTCTGCGGCGGCTGCCGGGCGCGGGCTTACAGCCTCACGGGCAATCACCTGGCCGAAGAACCCCTTTGCACCTACACCCCGCGCAAGGCATCCGAAGGGAGGTAAAAATGACGGATTCGGCCCAAGAGCTTGACGGCGGCGCCATTGATTCCGCGCCCGACGCAGGCATGGACGCCCTTGACCGGCGCATCGTCGGGGTCATCCAGTCCGGCTTCCCCCTGCAAAGCAGACCCTACGCGGAGATCGGCCGGCAGGTGGGGGCTGCGGAAGAAGAAGTCCTGGCCCGCGTCCGCTCCTTGCGGCAACGCCGGATCATCCGGCGGATCGGCGCCAACTTCCAGTCCGCAAAGCTCGGCTTTCGCAGCACCCTGTGCGCGGCCAAGGTGCCGGAAGAAGCCATGGAGGCCTTTGTGGCCGAAGTAAACCGCCACCCCGGCGTCACGCACAATTATCTGCGCGATAACCCCTACAATATCTGGTTCACGGTCATCGGCCCCTCCTGGGAGGCCGTATGCGAACTGCTGGCGGGCATAACGGAAAAAACCGGCATCCCCATCCTCAATCTCCCGGCCAAGCGCCTGTACAAAATCAAAGTTGATTTTCAAATGGATTAGGGGCTGTCCCTATGTAAAACTCCCGCACTGTTTCGCACAAGATCCAGATCTGTTCCCCCCAAAAATACATTGCTCTGATGCATCATCGTTCGTGCAGAGCATTTCAAAGGTAAACCGCCCTGCTGTCCGCAACACCAGGGCGGATACTTTTTTGCTGTTAAAATGGATTGATTAAGTCTTGTTTTTCTGTATCGCCTAGCCCGGATTTGGGCTTGGCGCATAATACGGGCTGGCTTCAGCAATGTTTTTTATGTTGAAAACAAATCCGATCAAAAAAGTACAGTCGGCAAACGAAGCAATTCGATACGTTTTTCTACATATATCTTGTCAAGAAAAAAAAATGCATATATTATACTAACGCATTCATGTGCAAACTTGCGTGCGGAAGACCGGCCTGAACAGGGTGATCGGCCTGTTTTCCAGTTGAATGCGACTATTGGATCTTTACAGTTTACCTTTGAAATACTCGCGGGAATTTGCCTTCAAATCCCCGCCGCCAGATAGTCACAGACGAGCTTTGCCCGCTGTCCGGCGACTATTTGAAGAGTGTTCCTTCCAGTTATAGCACATCTCCAGGGGGGCAGGACTGTGTCTATTCTTATTTCGCATCCCGGCAGAATAGTTGTATCCCTTGACGGTGAAGCCCGTGAAATAGTGGTCGACGCCCATGCCGCGCAAGAGATTGTTCTCGATTTTCCCATGCACGGCGTTACGGCCAGGCTTGAGGCCGCAGATCTTGTCCTGACCTGCCCGAACGGTTTTACCGTCCTTATTGCCGGCCTTCCGCAGACGGGCTGGATCCCGATCCTGCTGGCGGACGGAACCCTTCTTGACACGCAGGACGCCTTTCTGGCGCATTTCTTTTTCCTGTCCAACCCCGATGCCCTGATTACCGGCCACGGCGGTGCCCCTGCCGAAGAGGGGCCGATCAGCGCGGAGGCGGAGCCCGCCACCCCGCAGCCCGTCGTGCAGGCCGCCATGCAGCCGGTCATGCAGCCGGCCGAGCAGCCGGTTCAGGCAACGGAACCGGCTCCGGAACTGGCTCCGGAACCGGTCCTGACCCCCATTCCGGCCTCCGGACTCGAAGAATTCAACGGCCTACTGACCTACCTGGCCCGGGTACTGAAGGATCTTGTCCCCGGCGTGGACCGCTACGGCGCTTTGCACACCTACTTCTGGGGGCGGTCGCCAAGCCTGCACGGCAAAGAGCCGGAACCGGGAAGCCAGCCCGAAACAGAGACCATCACCTCCGGCATTTCTGTTGCCAGCATACCCGGCGCGGACTATCCGCGCTCCGACGTGGTTCTGGAATCGGACCCCTACGGCATCATGCTGGAGTTCACGCTCAGCAGACCCAGTTCCGGCGCCTCCGCCATGTCGCTGAACCTGAGCAAGGGCACCGCCGTCATGTCGTGCGCCGGCAAGGCCGACGGCGACATTCTCCATTGGAGCGAGTGGAGCGTGCTGCTGCCGGACGGCAAGGTCCTGTGCGGAGAAGACTGCATCAGGGAGGCGGTTGACGGCAAACTGCTCATCACCCTCCCCCCGCATGTCGCGTCCTTTCAGCTCCAGATTCCCATTGTCAACGATGAACTGTACAACCCGGACTGCTCGTTCTGCTATGAACTGTGCGAAGCCGGAGAATACAAGCCCCAGGGGGACTGCACCGGCACAATACTGATTGTGGACAACAGCCGCATCCAGGAACTGCAGCCCGACTGGACCCCGCCGGAACCTGGCAAGCTGCCCCCCGATTATGTGGGCCCCAGGGGTTCCCTGGCCAGAGTGGTCATTTACGATGGCAACGACAGCCTGGCTTCGGCCACGGTGCCGGAACACGGCGGCGCTCCGGTGCTCTTTCGCTTCGAACTCAGGGATCTGGAAAGCGGCGACTATTATACGCCCTGTGAAGCCATAGAGATTAGCTTGCAACTGACCGGAAACAACGGTCTGAGTTTTGCTTCCGGTCCGGACCAGGATGTCGCTTTCGCGCAACTGCTGGCAAAGTTCCGGGCCGTGGACCCGAACGCCGTCTTTGACGAGGCCGGCGGACGCCTGAGCTTTACCCTCCCCAAAGGCTGGAGCGACGGATATATCGAGTTCGCGGGCACGGTCACCGCGGATGACCGCATTGAAGCCGGCCGGGACGGCAGCCCGGAATCGCTGGAAATCGCCGTTATTGCCGCCAAAGGCAATGGAACCGTCATCGGTTCCGGATCGCGCCTGGAAATTATTGACACGCCTGTCGCAAGCGTCAGCGTCAGCAGTGAAGACTTTTTCGAGTCTGCCGACCACCCTTCCCTGCCGAACTGCGTTGACTTCACCTTTTCCCTGTCATCCACGCTGCCCGGGCAAGGGCTGACAATACGGCTTGATTGGGATCAGGGCGGCGCCACCACGCTGGAAACGCACGACTATACCTGGGCCCTGAACGGCGTGACGCAAAGCGGCCCGCTGCCGGCCACGCTAAGCTTCCCTGCCGGGATCGACACGGCCGTGATCAGCATCAGCGCCATTGACGACAAACTGAGCGAAGCCGCCAAGGACATCAGCGTCAGCATCAGGCCGGAAAACGGCGCCGGGCTGGATACGGACTGCTACCGCGTATCCAAAGCCCAGGCCTCGGCCTCCTCCACCCTGCACGACGATACCGCCCCCGCTCGCGGCGGCAGCGCCCACCTTGACGGCCCCGTGGTGCGCTTCATGGCCTGCGACGACAGCGGCAAAATCATTGACACCGAGCGCTGCGACATCCCCGAGGAACAGGGGACCGCGTATTTTCGCCCCGTACTGTACAATCAGGACGGCAGCTTGCTCGGCAGCCCGCCGGAAGAGGACATCACGGTCATTTTCACCATCAGGCCCAGCAAGGGCGCACAGCTTGCCCTGGGCGACACTGCCTCACCCGGAGACGACTTTCTCCTCAATTTCCCCAATGCCCATTACAAGGTCAGCCCGAAAACGGACTCATCCGGGGAGACCTACTACGAGCTATCCCTGACCATTGCCGCCGAAAAATATGCCAATGCCGCCGAATACGTGTTCAAGGGCCTTGGCGTCCCGGACCCGAATCCGAACGAAACCGGCGAGGGCTTTCGCATCTCGGTGCTGGAAAGCGGCGGGCATGAGGCCTTGCCGGGCGCGGATCTTGACGTCTTGTTTCTTGACGCGCCGGTGCTTTCCGTCACCGCCGCGCAGGCGGACTATCCGGAAAACGGCGGGCCGGCGCAGTTCACCATTTCGGCCAGCCCCATGCCCCGTTCCGACACCGAGGTCTGGCTGAAACTCGAAGGCGCTGGCGGCAACAAGGAAGATCTGGATCTGTCAGCCCCGAACGGCTTTGAGCTGGTCGAGGCTGGCGGCGACATCTATCTCAAGGTCACGATTCCGGCCAATACCCCTTCTGTGACCATTTTGCTGCCCATCAAGGACGACGCCCTTTCTCCGGACATGGACGGCGACAATCGCGAAGCAGGCTCCGAAACGCTGAGCCTGAGCCTTGTCGCCCAGGGCGGTCCAGCCCCGGCGCCCTACCCCGCCTATGCCATCAACCCGGCACAGGCAAGGGCGCTCTCGGCCATCAACGACGACAGCGCAACGCATCCGGACGGCCCCCTGGTGGCGATCGTGCTTCTGGACGCCTCCGGCAAGATCATTACGGACAATAGCGGCGCGCCCGTGCGGCAAGCATCGGCCCTGGAGCACACGGGGCAGGAGGTGCGCTACATGGCCGCCCTGTTCGAAAGGGACGAAGACGGCAACGTGGCGCTCAACCCCGACGGGAGCTGGAAGCAGTTCACGGCGGAGCAGAACATCACCGTCAGCATCGGTGTCACCGGCCATAACGGAACGGATTTCACCAGCGGCGGCGCAACGGACTTCAGCTTTGAGGGCAAAGTATTCACCCCCGATCCGGGCGACGCCTCCCGGGGCACGATCAGCCTTGTCGTGCCCCGGGGCTTTCCCGGAGTCTCCTTCTCGGGCAAGGCCGTGCCCGATATCATCGCCAGGGAGGGCACAGAGTATTTCGACCTCGCCATCCGGCAGGTCAGCGGCAACGAAGCCGTCATCAGCCAGGACCTTTGCAGCGTGTCCACCACAATAGTGGATGCGCCCCTGGCGTCCATTGCCTTTGGCGAACAGAGCGAAGTCTCTCCGCGCGACCATTTTTCCGAGAGCGAGAGCTCCTTCTCCTTTACCGTCAGCCTGTCCTCCCCCGCCCTGTCCGTCACCAGAGTGTTCCTGGACTGGTCCGCATCGGATGCCGACCTGGTCATGAACGGCTTTCCCCCCTACGTGGACATCCCCGCCGGGGAAACATGCCTGACCACGCACATTGCGCTCAAAGACAATGCTCTCACGGCCGGAGACAAGCAGTTTCAGGTTCATCTCAAGCACGAGAGCGGCGACGCCAACAGCGCCGGCCAGAGCTATCACGTCGACCCGGCCAAGGACAGGGCCGCCGGCACCATAGTGGACGACACCAGGGACTGGGACCTGGCATGGGGGGCAGAGCCTTTGGCCCACAGCAGCCTGGAAGGACCGCGCGTTATCCTGATCCTCAAGGACGCCGACGCAAATGTGATCAGCGACGCACAGGCGCATCGGATCAAGGAAAACGGCGGCGAGGTGCAATACGAGCTAAAAATCGTGGACGCTTCCGACCCTGCCCGGGCCTATGCGGGCGTGCGCGAAGATATCACCGTCACCCTGAAGGTGGGCGGCACGGCTGACAGCGGCACGGACCTGCTGTTTTACGAACTGTCCGGCGGCATGGGGCAAATCCCGGTCAACTCCGGCTCCATGAGCATCCTGATACCAGCGGACCGGGACAGCGTGGCCTTCAAGGCCACGGCTCAGGCCGACACGAGCGTTGAGGCCAAACTGGAAGGCAACGGGTATGTGCAGGAAGATATCCTGGTCGCCATCGACTCGGTCTCTGGCAATGAGGCCAGTTGCGAGCACACGGCAAAAGCAGTGACGATCATTGATGCGCCCACGGTCAGCATCAGCGCCTCTGCGACGCATTATTCCGAAAGCCCGCCGGACGGGCAGACGCACAATGAAATGGAGTTCACAATCAGCCTGAGCTCCCCGGTGCTGGAAGACATAAAAATTTACCTCGACTGGGGCGGCCCGGCCAATGACCCCGCCATCCTGGACGCGGACTACATATTGCCCCGGGAATATCCCGGCTATGTGCTGATAGAAAAGGGAGAGGCCGGCGCCACGCTGCGGGTACCGATTATTGACGACGACTCGACCGAAAAAGATGAAAAGCTCACGGTTTCCATCAGGCCTGAAAACGATGCGGACAAGGTGGACAACAACTACCACGTCAGTACTTCCGCAGGCCATGTGGAAGTGACCATTGTGGACGACTCCAGGCCCTGGCCTTCCAACGGCGGCCAATGCCCGCCCCAGCACAAGGCCGGCACGGAGGACGCCCGCCTCGAGGGCCCCGTGGTGCGCATCATGGCCTGCGACGAGCACGGCAAGGTCATTGACGCCGCGCGGCACGACATCCTCGAAAAGCAGGGGAACATGCACTTTCGCCCCGTACTCTACGACCGGGACGGCTCTCCGCTCGGCAGCCCGCCGGAAGAGGACATCAGGGTCAGCTTCACCATCAGGCCCACTGGCGGGGCGCAGTTGGCCCTGGGCGATACCGCCTCCCCCGGAGACGACTTCCTCTTCAATTTCCCCAACAGCCACTACAGCGTCACCCCTAAAACAGACCCTTCCGGGCAGGCCTGCTACGAGGTGACCCTGACCATTACCGCCTCGGACTATGCCAATGCCGCCGAATACGTGTTCGCTGGCCTTGCCGTGCCGGATTCAAATCCGGATGAAGCCGGCGAGGGCTTTCGCATCTCGGTGCTGGAAACTGTCGGGCACGAGGCCTTGCCGGGCGCGGATCTAGGCGTGACCCTGCTCGACATGCCGGTAATTTCCATTGCCGCCGCGCAGGCGGAGTTTGCGGAGAACGACGGTCCGATGGAGTTTACCATTTCCGTCAATCCCATGGTCGATTCCGACACCGTAATCTGGCTGAAACTGGGCGGAGCGGGCGGCAACAAGGACGACCTAGACCTGTCCGGGCCCAGTGGCTTTGATCTGGTCGAGGACGGCAAGGACATCTATATCAAGGTCACGGTTCCGGCCAATACCCCTTCCGTTACCATTGCCCTGCCCATCAAGGACGACGCCCTGTCTCCGGGCGTGGACGGTGACAATCGCGAAGCAAGCTCCGAAACGGTAAGCCTGACCATCGTGCCCCAGGGCGGCCCCGCCCCCGAGCCCAGGCCCGACTATGCCATCAACCC
>JAJDJN010000076.1 GCA_030267245.1 Desulfovibrio sp. OttesenSCG-928-A18 | reverse complement strand
ACAAATCCCCGCGCAGCGGGGTTTGTCCTCAAACTGAGGCGAGCTTGGCTCGCTCTTTGGCAGGCATTTCAGAGGTAAACTGCTCTATTTGCCCAGAGCGTCATGCTCCCCGGCGTGCACGGCGATGACAGGGCGATCCGGCGGCACCAGGCTTTCCTCATAGCGTAACGACCAGTTTGCGTTGTCCAGGCCGCCGATGGTATCTCCGTCCCTGATGGCCGCGCTGTTGCCCGTCACATAAAGAGCCACGGAATACAGCCAACTGCTCAAATTGTAAGGATCAAGCCCGCGACAATAGCATTGCAGGTCCGGCAGACCGAATACCCGCATGCCCAGGGTATCCATGAGCATGGCATAGCGGCTGCCCTGAATGGTAAACAGACGCACGTTGACCAGTCCGAGAAGCGGGTAATAGCTCTGTGTCTCGGGAACATTGGCAAGAAAGTCATCCGGGCTGACAAGGCGCTGGCTTTCAGGAAAATGCAGCGCGGCGCAAGGGGCTTCAAGCAGCAGCATGTGCAGGATTCGCTGAAACAGGCTGATGCGCTTTGCCGCTTCCACGGTCCCGGCCGCATGATCCATGACTCGCAGGCAATGCGGGCTGTTCATGGCGACTTCACGGGCCTCGGCCCAGTCCCAGGTCTGGCTGAGGCTGGTCTCCAGGCTCTGCATTGAGGACAGTGAATCCGCTGCGCACTCCTTTGCCGCGGAACTCAGGAACATGAACACGGCAGGGGCGCTGCCCCCGTCTTCCCGCGCGAGGGGGTGCTCTTCCAGGGCCAGACGCAGGGCGCTTTCTTCACTCTGCAAGACCTTGATCCTGCCAAAGACGCTGCCCAGCTTGGCAAGAAAGGTTTCACGCGTGCGCTCGCTCAGGAGCACCGGACGCCCTGAAAGCAGTTCCGCTGCACAGACCGGCGGTAGTGCGTCCGAAGGTCCGCTTGTCATGACAACTCCTCTTCTGTTGCAAAAAGGTGCCGGGCCGTGCCTCCAAAGCTTACCCGCGCCCGCAGGGCGCCGGTTATTTGCAGGGCCGCCACCGCCCCGCGCGTGTCGTGCACCCGGTGCACGGCAACTCCGGCGCCGGCCAGCAGGGCGGTGAGCACCTGCGTTGCGCCGTCCCTGTCGCGCGGCGCCTGTCCGGTAAAAGCGCCCAGCAGGCTCTTGCGCGAGACCCCGAAATAGAGCGGCCTGCCCAGAGTCAGAAGCCGGGGGATGGCCGCGATGATTTCCAGCGCATGCTCCGGACTTTTACCAAAACCGATGCAGGGATCAAGGCAGATACATGCTTCGGGCAGCCCGCAGCCGACGAGCAACTCCATGCGCGAGGCAAACCAGTGCAGCAGCGTATCCACAACATTGTCGTAACGCGCCTTTTCCTGCATCACCGCCGGGCGGTCCGGACTGTGCCCGAGCACATAGCCGGGCTTGTACTGGGCCAGAATCTCCGGCATGGCTGGGTCAAAGGATCCGCCCGAGACATCGTTTATTACATCCAGCAGGGGCGGCTGCGCAATGCCGCGCGTCCGGGCCAGGGCCAGCGCGTCCTCGCCGGGCGTCAACTCCAGCGCCTTTTTCGCTGTCTCTGCCCGGAAGCTGTCCACGGACAAGGCAAAGGGCAGGGCCGGGGCCTTCATCCCGTCACCTTCAAGGGCGGCGGGCTCCGGCAGAGAGCGGCAGCGCAGATCGAGGCAGTCGCGCAGGGCCGGCTCCAGCCGGCGCCATTCCTCCGCATGCCCGATATCCTCCGCGCCGGGACGGGTGGATTCCGCCCCGAGGTCCAACATGCCCGCCCCTGCGGCCAGGTGCTCCCCGGCGCGCTTCAATATCGCGCCAGGTGCCGCGTACAGGCCGCCGTCGGAAAATGAGTCCGGCGTGATATTCAGGATGCCCGCAACAAGAAAGGGGGCAAGCGTAAGGCGCCTGCCCCCCCTGAGCTGCCAGACAAGAGCGTTTCCGGTCTGTTCCGTCACTGCCGACCTGCCCGGATAAAGAAATTCCGGCATGCTCAGACCGCTTCCGGCGGCCCGCCGTCGTTGCCTTCACGCTTCCGCCCCGGGGAAGACAGGGCGGCGCCAAGGGGGGAACGCGCGGTGGCTTTGCATTCTTTTTGCGCGTCGGCGCAGGCCTTTGCCTCTTGCCCGCCGTCATCCGGGCCGTCCGCCACCCCGTCGGACTGCCCCCCGGACGCGCCGGCATTATACGGCGCGATTTCGTCAGCTCGTTCATTGAGCTCGGCCGGACCGGACTCCCGGAACTGGTCACGGGCGGGCGCGTAATCCGGCGCCTTGTCATGGGCCGGGGCACGTTTCAGCGAACCGCCCCCGTGCCCGGCAAGCCCGCTTCCGGCCGGCGAAGACATGGTGACTGTCACGCGTTGTTTTGCCGAGGCCGGACTCTCCGTTCCCGTTGTCTGGCGGCCGTTGTCACGTTTTTTTTGTTCCAGGTCTTTTGTCGTGGTCATTTTTTTCGGGTTCGCCTTCAGGTCCAGAGGCGGCAGGGTGCCGCCGTCCATCAGGGTCCGCACCTCGGCGCCGCTCAAGGTTTCGCGTTCCAAAAGGGCCTCGGCCACCCGGTGCAGCACGTCGATGTGCTCGCGCAAAAGCTTGTCGGCCTTGTTCATGGACGTATCAATGATCCGCTTGACCTCGGCGTCAACCAGACGGGAGGTTTCCTCACTGTGCTCGCGGTTTGCCACCCATTCGCGGCCGATGAAGACTTCCTGGCTTTGCTCGCCAACGGCCATGGGGCCCACAAGTTCGCTCATGCCCCATTTGCAGACCATGGCCCGGGCCATGTTCGTGGCCTGCTTGATGTCGTTGGCAGCGCCGGTGGTGAACTGGTTGAAGATGATCAATTCCGCGGCGCGTCCGCCAAAGGCCATGGTGATCTTGCTTTCAAGCTCCACCCTGGTCATGGTGTTCTTGTCCTCTTCAGGCAGATACATGGTCACGCCCAGGGCGCGGCCGCGCGGGATGATGGTCACCTTGTGCAGGGTGTCGGTTTCGGGCAGCAGCAGATTCAGGATGGCGTGCCCCGCTTCGTGGTAGGCCGTGTTCTTCAGATCCTCCGGAGTCTGGACCATGGTGCGCCGCTCTTTGCCCATGAGCAGCTTGTCCTTGGCGTTCTCAAAGTCCGACATGGTGAGAAAATCCTTGTTCTCCTTGGCGGCCATAAGGGCGGCCTCGTTCACAAGGTTTTCCAGGTCCGCTCCGGAAAAGCCGGGCGTGCCCTTGGCCAGCACTTCAAGATCCACGTCATCGCCAAGGGGCGTACGCCTGCTGTGCACCTCAAGTATCTGCTTGCGCCCGCGGATGTCGGGCGGAGGCACCACAACCTGGCGGTCAAAACGGCCGGGGCGCTGCAGGGCCGGGTCCAGCACGTCCGGACGGTTGGTGGCGGCAATGAGGATGACCCCTTCATTGGCTTCAAAGCCGTCCATCTCCACGAGCAACTGGTTCAGGGTCTGCTCGCGTTCATCGTGTCCGCCCCCGAGGCCGGCGCCGCGCTGGCGTCCGACAGCGTCGATTTCGTCAATAAAAATAAGGCATGGCGCGTTTTTCTTGCCCTGGGCGAACAGATCCCGCACCCGCGAGGCGCCGACACCCACGAACATTTCCACAAAATCGGAACCGGAAATGGAAAAGAAGGGAACCCCGGCTTCACCGGCCACGGCTTTGGCCAGCAGGGTTTTGCCGGTGCCGGGAGGCCCCACGAGCAGAACCCCCTTGGGGATGCGCCCGCCGAGGCGGGTGAATTTTTTCGGATTGGAAAGAAAATCAACAACCTCGGAGAGCTCTTCCTTGGCTTCGTCCACCCCGGCCACATTGTCAAAGGTGATGCGGGCCGACTCCTGGGAGATCATCCTGGCGCGCGAGCGCCCGAAGCTCATGGTCTTGCCCCCGCCGCCCTGCATCTGGCGCATGAAAAAGACCCAGAACAGGATGAGCAGAATGACGGGAGCCCACGAGGTCAGGAAGATGATGTACCAGGGCGAGTCGTCGGGCGGGCTGGCCTTGATCTTCACGCCCTTGTCCAGCAAGGTGGGCACAAGGTCCTTGTCGTCCGGGGCGTAGCTGGTAAAGCCCGTGCCGTCCGTAAGCTTGCCGGACAGCTTGTTGCCCTGCACCAGGACTTCCGTTACCTGCTGCGAATCGACCTTGCCGAGAAATTCCGAATAGCTATATTCGCTTGTCCGCATGGTCTGCTGGTTCAGCATGGTGTAGGCCACCAGCATGCAGAGCGCGACCATGGCCCATGCGAGATAATTACGATGGTTCAATGTTTCCTCCGGCGTTCTCTGCCGTCATTGCTGCGGGCGCCGTGTTGCTACTGGTGCGGGCGGGTCAGTATCCAACAATATCGGCCATGACCTCGGGCCGGTGGAAGTTGAACTCCACCCGCCCGTTGCGGGAGGCCGCGTCGGGCACGGTCATGGGCACGCTTGGCCTGGTATCCCCGTAAGCCACACTGCGGACCATTTTGGGATCAAGGCCCGCCTTCACAAGATAGCGTATCGCCGCGTTGGCCCTGGCCGCCGACAGATCCCAGTTGGACGGGTAACCGCCGCCGTTTTCCGAGGCATCGGCATGGCCCCGGACCACAAGGTACACCTTGTACTTGTGCATCACGTCAAGCACGTCCTGCAGGATCTTTTCCCCTTCGGGAGCGAACTCCACCGTACCCGGCTGGAACAGAAGGTCGGGGGTGATGTGCAGAAGTACACCCACTCTGTCTGAAGTAATGCCTGTCGAGCTGGCAGGCAAGGAGTCGGCGCGCAAAAGTCGTTTCAGGGTGACGGCGATGGCGTAATTGGACTCCTCTATTTCAGTCATTGCGACGCGCGTGTCCATCTTGTCCACATACTGCACCATGGGGTTGTTGGAGGTGCCGTAGGGCGAGACAGTGTCCGACAAGGCTTTGGCGTCGCTTTTGAAATAGCCGGCAAGGCCGTCAAGGGTTTCTTTGGGCGCCATGTTAAGGAGCCACATAACCAGAAAGAAGGCCATCATGGCCGTCATGAAGTCAGCGTAAGCAACTTTCCAGGATGAACCTGCCATGGAAAATACTCCGAAAAGGGCGCTGGAGACGGATCAGCTTTTCAGCTTCTGCTCCATTTCCAGAAAGGTCGGGCGAAAGGCAAGTGGGATGGCGCGACGTCCGTATTCCAGGGCCACGATGGGGGATGAGCCCCGCACCGCGGCCGCTACCGCCTCCCGTATGGCGCGGAAAAAAAGATGCCGTTCATGGGCCAGTGTTTCCAGCTTCGAACCCAGGGGCCCGATGAAGCCGTAGCAGAGCAAAATGCCGAGAAAGGTGCCCACAAGGGCCGCGCCGACTAGTTCGCCAAGCTTCTCGGCGCCTTCGTTGATGTGGCCCATGGTCACCACGATGCCCAGCACCGCGGCCACAATGCCAAGGCCGGGCAAAGAGTCCGCCATATGGCTAAGGGCGTGAGCGGGCAGCATTTCCTCATCGTGCATCGAACTCATGTCCACGCCCATGAGCTTGTCCAGTTCCCCGGCGTTGCCTGTGGTCAGATAAACGCGCAGGGTGTCGCCGATAAAGAGACAGGCCGCCCGATCCTTGGCCATCAAGGGAAAGCGGGTGAAAAGGGCGCTGGACTCGGGCTGTTCGATGTCCTTTTCAATGCTGATGATCCCTTCGCGCTGCATTTTTGCGAAAAGGCCATATAAAAGAGCGAGCATCTCGGCGTATTGATTTTTGGAAGGGCCGTTGGAAAACACATGCCCCATGCCCTTGGCGCTCAACTTCAGGGTAAAGGCCGAGTTGGAGGCGATAAAGGCGCCGACCCCGGCGCCGAAAATGATGAGCAGTTCGTTCGGCTGTACAAGAACGGCAAAGTTGGAGCTGTGCATGGCGTAGCCGCCAAGCACGGAACCAATGACCACAAGAAAGCCGATTAAAACAAACATCTGTCATCCTTACCAGGAATGGTCTCAGCATGAAAAAAGCCGACTGCCCGGCTCACGTCTTTCCCCATAATATCTGCTTTTTTTTAGTTTGCAAAGTATTAAAGGGAGCGCCGCTCAAGATGAAAAGCGCGCGATCCGCCCCCCTGGCACCGGAGCTTTTACGCATGCGCTATCCGGCCTGGGAAAGCATCTCCATAATTGCATCGCGTATGCTGTCCGTATCCAGCCCCAGGCGGCGGCGGAGTTCCTTCACCGGCCCGTGTTCCACAAAGCAGTCCGGCAGCCCCAGGCGCCTGATGCGCAGGCCGTCCATCAATCCGGCATCGCTATAAAATTCCAGGACGGCGGAAGAAAAACCACCCGCCAGCGAAGCTTCTTCCAGGATCAGCAGGCGGCTGTGCCCGGCTCTGATCTCGCGCAAGTCCTGCTCCGGCAGCGGCTTTACCCAGCGCGCATTGAGCACGGTGGCCCGGCCCAGGCCCAATTCGGCAACTTGCCGGGCGGCGTACAGGGCGGGCAGCGCCCTGCTGCCCAGGGCGATGACGGCAAGGCCGCTGTCGCCTTGCATGAGCGGCTCCGCCCGCCCAAAGGGCAGGGGCTGCGGCGCTTCGGGCAGATCCGAGCCAAAGGCGAGCCCGCGCGGATAGCGCAGGGCAAAGGGGCCGTCATGGGCCAGGGCCGTGGCAAGGCCCCGGGCCAGTTCCACCTCGTCTTTGGGCGCAAGCAGGGTCATGTGCGGGATGTGGCGCAGGTAGGCCAGATCAAAGGCCCCCTGATGCGTGGCGCCGTCTTCGCCCACCAGCCCGGCCCGGTCGATGCAAAAGGTGACGGGCAGCTTCTGCAGACAGACGTCGTGGACGATCTGGTCGTAGGAGCGCTGCAGAAAAGTTGAATATACAGCCACAAAGGGCCGGTAGCCCTGTGTCGCAAGTCCGGCGGCATAGGTGACGGCATGCTGTTCGCATATGCCGACATCCACAAAGCGATCGGGAAAGCGCCGGGCAAAGTCGGTCAGCCCGGTGCCTTCGGGCATGGCCGCCGTAATGGCGATGACCCGGCTGTCGCGTTCGGCCAGGTCGCAAATGGTCTGGCTGAAGGCCTCGGTATAGCTGACCGGCCCCTGGACGCTGGGTCTTTGCGATCCGGTTTCCGGTTCAAAAGAGCCGACTCCGTGGAAGAGCACGGGGTTTTTCTCGGCAGGCGGATAGCCTTTGCCCTTGCATGTGAGCACGTGGATCAGCACCGGCCTGTCCAGGGTTGCGGCCAGGCGCAGGGTCTTTTGCAACTCTTCCAGGTTGTGCCCGTCAACCGCGCCGATATAGTTGAAGCGCAGCGCTTCAAACAAAATGCCCGGGGTAAAGAAGTTCTTGAAGCTGTGCTTACTGCGGCGGGCTATTTCCATCAGGTCGTCCCCGATGCCGGGGATGCTGGTCAAAAAGGCCTCCACCTCCCTCTTGATGCGCCGCACCCAGCGCGAGGAGAGGTTGCGGCTCATGAACAGGGAGAGGGCGCCGACATTCTTGGAAATGGACATGGCATTGTCATTGAGGATGACAATGAAGCGCCTGGCCGTGGCCCCGGCCTGGTTCAGCCCCTCGTAAGCCAGCCCGCCGGTAAGCGAGCCGTCGCCGATGACCGAAACCACGTGGTGGTCCTCGCCGGCCAGATCCCTCGCCTTGGCCATGCCAAGGGCCGCCGACACCGAAGTGGAGGAGTGCCCCACGCCGAAATGGTCGAAGGGACTCTCGGCGCGGGAGGGGAAACCGCTGATCCCGCCCAACTGACGCAAGCTGTGGAAGCTGTCGGCCCTGCCGGTCAGCAGTTTGTAGGCATAGGCCTGGTGGCCCACATCCCAGATGATCTTGTCCCGCCCGGGGTTGAATACCGAGAGCATGGCCAGGGTTAGCTCCACCACGCCAAGGGAGGGCGCAAGATGGCCGCCGGTACGGGAAACAGTGCTCACCAGGCAGCGCCGGATCTCGGCGGCGAGTTGCTCCATCTGGGCCAGGCTGAGCAGGGAGATGTCAAAGGGATGCCCGATGGCGGACAGGATGTTTGCCGTATCGGAATAGCTCAGCCCCTGGCGTGCGGCAGTGGCAATGGCCGTGGCAAAGGGCTCGGCATCGGGCACGGGGGGGAGCAGGCTGCTCTCGACGATGGTTTTGGGAATGGAACTCACGAAAATCCTTGCATTGCCAGCCGGCAATCAGCATGCGGTATGGGGCCCGGGCGTCCAAAGGACCTGTGGCGCGGCATCGCCCGGTTTCGCTCCTGTCTGGAGCGCTGTTGATCCGATTACGATACCCTGTTTACGATGTAGGCCGCAAGCCCCTTCAAAAGGCTTGCGGCGGAACAGTTGTACGGGGCAAGAGCCAGGATCGCGGCGTCTCTTTTTTCCCGGGCCAGGCGGCGACTGGCTTCAAGGCCCAGCAGGGAGGGATAGGTGTTTTTGTTCCGCTCCGCATCTCTGCCCACGGGTTTGCCCAGTTCTTCCTCGCTGCCGGTTTCGTCAAGGATGTCGTCCGTGATCTGAAAGGCGGCGCCGATGGCGCTCCCATAGCGTTCAAGCGCTGCCAGCGCCGCTTCGTCGGCCCCGGCCAGCAGCCCGCCGGACAGGCAGGCGGCCTTCAGCAGCGCGCCGGTCTTCATGGCCTGCATGGCGGCCAGTTCTTCCAGGCCCACATCGCTTGAGCCGGTATACTGCATGTCCAGAAACTGCCCGCCGACCATGCCGGCGGCTCCGGCGGCGGAGGCGACAAGCAGCATGGCGCGCAATACCCTTCCGGCCTCAAGGCCCAGTTCGCAACTGCGGCCCATGAGCGTAAAGGCATCGGTCAAAAGTCCGTCGCCGGCCAGAATAGCCGTGGCCTCGTCAAAGCGTTTGTGGTTGGACGGCTTGCCCCGGCGCAGGTCGTCATTGTCCATGGCCGGAAGATCGTCATGGATCAGGGAGTAGCTGTGGATGCACTCCAGCGCCCCGGCAAAGGGCAACGCCGCGAGGCCGCGCAGCCCGCACATGCGCGCGCTCACAAGGCAGAGCACGGGCCGGATCCGCTTGCCTCCAGCCAGCAGGCTGTATTCCATGGCGACAAGCAGCCCCGGGGGCACCCCGTCCCGGTGCAGGGCCGAACTCAGCCATTCTTCCACGCGGGCGGCTTCCCTCTTCAGGGCCGCCAGTATTTCAGCGTCACTTGGGAGCATCTGTTACCTCCGTGCATGCCTCCGGCGGCCAAAGGGGCT
>JAJDJN010000075.1 GCA_030267245.1 Desulfovibrio sp. OttesenSCG-928-A18 | reverse complement strand
TATCTTACGACCTTACGGTCAACAGTTTTATGCTGTACACCCAGGAGGAATTATGCCTGATCGCCAATTCGATACGATGAACCATGATTCGACCGAAACAAACGAAATCGCCGTTTCCATCGGAGAAATACCGGAAGATGCTCAAGTCACCGTCATCGACACCGGCTGGAGCGAGGAAGAAAAAGATCGGATGAAAGCATTCGGTTATGACGGCCTTGATATGGTCATAAAACCCACCCGCACCTGACAAGCAAGCGCGCAAAGCGATAAATAATGGGCTTTTGTCTGTCCTATTCTGTCATTACCGGCACATGCTTGATATTCACGCCTTCGGCAATAAAGTAGGAATGCTCGGCGATATTCGCGGCACGGCGGCAGATGCGGTTCAAGGCCCGGCAAATCAGTATGCCGTGCATGCCGGTGTAGGACGTGTCGCCGTTGCCGCTATGAGCCTCCAGGCAAAAATAGTCCATAATCCGGTGCAGCGCCTTGACTTCTTCCTGCGTGCTTTCGTCATCATTTCTGCACAGCGCGAGCGCCTTGCCGCCATCCAAAAGGCGAAAGGCCTCCACGGCATGCTTATAGGATTTTTTCGCGCTTTCCATGAGCGCAAACACCGGGTCCATGACCGGCTCCGGCAATGCCTCATGCAGAATCACCGCCCGCTCGGCGATATTTACGGCCTCATCACCGATGCGTTCAAGGTCGATAACCATGCGCAAAGCGGCCACAACAAAACGCAAATCCTGCGCCACCGGCTGATTGCGCACCAGTATGGACAGAGCCATTTCGTCAATGTCGTTTTCCAGAGCGTTTATGGCGGTATCGCCGTCAACCACCGCACAGGCTTTTCCCATGTTGCCGGAGGCCAGGGAGTCGCAGGCCTCGTCAACGGCTATGCCCACGGAAGCGCACATGACCAGCAGGCGGGTGCGCAGTTGAAAGATACTTTGTTCCAGTTGTGTTTCTTTCGGGCTCATCCGAACCTGCCTGTAATGTAGTCTTCTGTCTGTTTCAGTTCGGGCCGCGTGAACATCGCGTCCGTGCCGTTTTCCTCAACGAGCTTTCCCATGTAGAAAAAGGCCGTGCGATCCGATATGCGGGCCGCCTGCTGCATATTGTGGGTTACGATAATGATGGTCAGGCGTTGTTTCAGTTCAAGGATCGTCTCTTCAATCTTTTGAGTGGCAATAGGGTCAAGGGCGCTCGCGGGTTCATCCATAAGCAGAACGTGCGGATCGACAGCCAGAGCCCGAGCGATGCACAGGCGCTGCTGCTGCCCGCCGGAAAGCCCCAGGGCCGATGTCTGAAGCCGATCTTTCACTTCGTCGAAAATGGCAGCCCGGCGCAAAGACTCTTCCACAGAGTCGCGGATTTCCGATTTTTTCTTCATGCCGTTTACCCGCAATCCATAGGCCACGTTTTCAAAAATGCTTTTGGGAAAGGGGTTGGGCTTTTGAAAGACCATGCCCACACGGCGGCGCAGGGCCACCACATCGGCGCGGGGGCTGTAGATGTCTTCCCCATCCAGGCGAATGGAACCTTCCACACGCGCACCGGGTATAAGGTCATTCATTCTGTTACAGCAGCGCAGAAATGTACTTTTTCCGCAGCCTGACGGGCCTATGAGCGCGGTGACGCGGTTTTTTTGAAAGCTCAGGCTGATGCCGTGCAAGGCCTGGCTTTGTCCGTAAAAAAAGTTCACATTTTCCGCGACCAGTGTGCAGTTGTTTGTCATGACGGCTTGTATGTCCCTTTTATCAATGCTTCCTTAAAACGAAACTTCTTCGGCCTACGGCGCGGCGGGAAGGGTAAAGAGCATGGCCGTGGCCGCCTCTCCATACGGGCTTTCAGCCCAGATGCACCCGCCGTGGCGGTCTATGATGTGTTTGCAGATGGCAAGCCCGATTCCGGCCGTGCCGCTGTTTCGTTCCTTTTTTATCTGGTAAAAGCGCTCAAAGATCCGCGGCAACGATTTTGCCGGGATGCCCGGCCCGTTGTCAGCGATGCAAAAAAGAACACTTTTTCCCTCTTGCCGGGAGGAAATTTCTATCACTCCGTTCCGGGGCGAATAGCGGCAGGCGTTTTCCAGCAGATTGCGGAACACCTGAGTCAGTAAAGAGGGGTTGGCCAGAACGGGCGCTTCGCCAAAACCAGCCCCAAAACGTATGCCCTTTTCCTCAGCCATCGGCCTGCAATGAAGCGCCGCGTCCTCAAAAGCTGACCTCGGATCAAGATATACGGTTTCAATGCCTTCCCTGTCGTTTTCTATAGTGGTCAGGACAAGCAAATCGCTGGTCAGCCTTGAAAGCGCGGCGGCGTGGCCATGAATGATCGCGGCAAAACCACGTTTATCCTCCGGCAGGTCTTGCGCGAGCATCAGAATTTCGGCATAGCCGCGTATGGCCGTTAAAGGGGTGCGTAACTCATGGGAAACATTGGAAACAAAATCCTTACGCATGATCCCTAGCCGCATGATTTCAGTGGCGTCATAAATAACGATGACAACACCCAGAGACTCCAGACTGTGCTGGGGTCTTGCCAGGTGCGCCACTAGAAAACGTCCGGGCGGCAGCTCAAACTGTACTGTTGTCGCCGCTTCGCCGTTGGCGACCTCCGTAGCCAGAAGGCGCTCCACGCCTGATTGCAGTTCGGGAACGGCAATGGCCTCGATAACAGGCTTTCCTTCTGCCGCACCGATATCCGGGAACATAGAAGCCAGAGCCTTGTTCCAGCGCCGGATATTTCCGGCCGGGTTCAAGACCAGCACGCCCTCATGGATGCTTTCCAGAATGCTTTCAAGCTGTCCGTGCTGGTCGCGCGTCTTTTCAACGTAGTCTTCAATGCTGTCGGCCATGGCATTGACGGCATAGGCAAGGGGAAGAAATTCCTTTCCCGGCACTTCCCGCAAGCGGCGGAAGCTTTTGTCCTTGGGGATGGAAGCCACCACCTCCGCCATGCTGTTGGCCGCGTTGTGCACATGCCTGGCGATCAGGGCGGTGAGCGCAAGGCAGAAAAGGGCAACCCCGGCCACGACCATCCCCAAAAAGGAAAACTCCGTTTCCAGACTGCGCCGCACTTCCGCAACAGGAAGCGCGATGCGCACAATGCCGCCCTTTTGCAGCGTCGCAGCGGCATACACCAAGTCCGCCCCCAGGCTGTTGCTGTATCTGAACGATATGCCCTGCCCCGTTGCCCGCGCCTGTTCAATTTCCGGCCTGTCGGCATGGTTGTCGAGTTCCGGCAGGCGCGGCTCGTCAATATCCGTATCGCGCAGCACCGTGCCGGAAGCATCCAGCAGGGTCATCCGGTGCGAGCGTTCCCGGGCGGCGCGAAAAAGCTTTTCCATTTGCGCCTCATTCAGCCCGGAATCAAGCAGGCTTTTCGTCAGAACAGCCTGCGTCAAAGCCGCTTTGCCCGCCAATTCCATACGTTCATTATAGAGCGCATTACGGGTCAGTATCGCGGGCAGAAGCGCCGCAATCAGCGTAACCACGGAAAAGGCCAGAAACAGTCTGGCACGCAACGATCCGGGGCTGGCAATCATCAAGAAGCTCCATCTGATACGTAAGTTTGATTTTCTGTCGCGCGATAGCCCATGCCCCATACCGTTTCCACGTGGTCGGCCTCCGTGCCGAGCTTGCCCCGCAGGCGGCGGATATGGGTATCAACGGTTCTGGCGTAGCCCTCGAAGCTGTAGCCCCAAACGGCATCCAGAAGCTGCTCTCTGGTGCGGACCACTTCCTTGTGCCGCACCAGGTTCTCCAGCAAGCGGAATTCCGTCATCGTAAGGTCAACGGTTGTATCGCGTACCTTGACCGTATGTGTAGGCAGATCAAGCGTAATCTGCCCGCAGCGCAAGGCGGCGGCGTCAGATACGGCTTCGTGCCTGCGCAATATGGCCCTTACCCGCAACAGCACTTCCCGAACGCTGAACGGTTTGACCACATAATCCGCCGCGCCGAGTTCAAAACCCACAATACGGTCGATCTCTTCCCCTTTGGCGGTCAACATCAGTATGGGTATGGCGGCGGTTTGCGGGTTGCGCTGCAGGATTTTGCTCATCTGCAACCCGTCAAGGCCGGGCAGCATCAGATCAAGCAAAATAATGTCGGGCAGCTTTTCCCTGGCCAGTTCCAGCCCTTCGTTGCCGTTGCCGGAAGAAAAAACTGTAAATCCTTCGGCTTCCAAAGAATATACGAGGAGCTGACGGATATCTTTTTCGTCTTCCACAACAAGAACTGTCTGCTTGCTCATACGGTGGCCTTGTGGTTTTTGGCGGTGCGTCACTAAATTTAGATGACCTGATTTCTTGGCAAGAATGCGAACAAAGTATGACGATTTTATGACAAGGCGGCAATGCGCCCGGAAATGAAACAGTAACCGTTCCGTGACCGTTTTGTAACAATTGGGCGCAAGAGTCGTCTGCAGACGGCGCAAGAAACATCAAACCCGCGCCGCATAAAATTGAAGGAGCATTGCAGCATGAAATTGACGAGTTTGTTTGCGAAAAAACGGTTTTCCCTCTTGGGCCTTGCCCTTGTGTGCTTCGCTGCCTCAACCGCGCTGGCGACCGAGGAGGTCATCATCAGCGGCTCAACCACGGTATTGCCGGTCATGCAAAAGGCGGGAGAAGCCTTTATGGCCGCCAATCCCGGCATTACGCTTTCCATATCCGGTGGCGGATCGGGAAGCGGCATCAAAGCCTTGAATGACGGCTTGTGCCAGATAGCCATGTCTTCTCGCGACATCAAAAAATCCGAACTGGAACTGGGGGCCAAAAACGGCGTTACGGCCGTGCGTACCGCCATTGCCGTGGATGCCCTGATTCCCGTCGTTCACCCTGAAAATCCTGTAAAAAATCTATCCGCAGCGCAGTTGAAGGACATTTATGCCGGAAGGATTACCAACTGGAAAGAGGTGGGCGGCCACGACGGCAAAATTGTGGTCGTCTCCCGCGATACCTCTTCCGGCACCTATGAGACCTGGGAAGAAATCATCATGAAAAAGGAAAAGGTGACCCCGGCGGCTTTGCTGCAAGCCTCAAACGGCGCGGTTGTGCAAACGGTTTCCGCCAACAAACGGGCCATCGGCTACATAGGCTTCGGCTACCTCACGGATTCATTGAAAAAGCTGGATGTCGGCGGCATAGAAGCCACGCCGCAAACGGCCCTGGCAAAACAATGGCCCATAGCGCGGGAGTTGTACGTTTTTACCAACGGCAAGCCCGAGGGCGCGGTGAAAAAAGTGCTGGAGTATCTGCTTGACCCGCAAAAGGGACAGAAGTCCGTGCGGGAAGTCGGCTACATTCCCTTGGATAAATAGGGGGTCAAAAGGTCATGCCCGGCTATGCCCGCAAAGAATCGCTCATCCGGATCGCCTTGGCGGGCACAGCCGGGGTATCCCTGCTCTTTCTCGCCCTGATTTTTCTGTTTCTGCTCGTGGAAGGTCTGCCCATGCTTGCGCCGCGCTCGATTGCCGGTTTCTTGTGCGGCATGTCGTGGTATCCGACGGCGGAGCCGCCCGAGTTCGGGATTTTTCCCATGCTGGTCGGCTCCCTTGCGGTAACGGCGGTGGCTGCGTCCATTGCTGTTCCGCTGGGGGTCATGACGGCCGCCTGGCTGACGGAAATCGCCCCTTCGGGCGTACGCCGGATATGCAAGCCCATGATTGAGCTTCTGGCGGCGCTGCCTTCGGTGGTGGTGGGCTTTTTCGGCATGGTGGTGTTCGCGCCCTTCCTTCAGAACGTGTTTGACGCGGATACTGGGCTGAACCTGCTTAATGCGGGGGTCATGCTGGCCTTCATGAGCGTGCCGACCATCTGCACCGTTGCCGAAGACGCCCTGTTTGCCGTTCCCGTATCGCTGCGCGAAGCGTCGCTGGCCCTGGGCGCGACCAGGTGGGAAACGACAATCAAGGTCGTTATTCCGGCGGCTTTTACAGGCATAGGTACGGGCTGCATGCTGGGAATGTCGCGCAGTATCGGAGAAACAATGGTCGTTTTAATGGTCGCGGGCGGGGCCGGCATCATACCGGCATCGCTTTTTGACCCGGTGCGGCCCATGCCGGCCGCCATTGCCGCTGAAATGGCGGAAGCACCCTTCAGGGGGGAGCATTACCACGCCCTTTTCGCCATCGGCCTGGTGCTGTTCGTCTTCACTTTGGCGTTTAACATTATCGCCCAGCGGATTGCGGAGGCAAACCGCCAGGCGCCGGATTAAGGGCGGTTAATACTACAATGACGTCTGCCATGACTGCCACAACACAAGCCCGCCGCATCCGGGAAAGAATACTCTTTTCCCTGCTGCGTCTTGCGGCCCTTACGAATATAGCCGCGCTGCTCTGCGTGTGCGGCTTTCTTGTCTGGAAAGGGCTGCCCGCCCTGTCCTGGGAGTTTCTCACCCAGTCGCCGCGCAAGGCCATGACAGAAGGCGGAATCTGGCCCTGCATTGCCGGAACGGTGCTGCTGGCCGTGGGTTCGCTTGGCCTTTCCTTCCCGCTCGGCGTGGCCTCGGCCGTGTATCTGCACGAATATGCCGGAAGGTCGCGCTTTGCCCGCTACATCCGCCTTGGCGTGAACAATCTGGCCGGGGTGCCTTCCATTGTGTTCGGGCTTTTCGGCATGAGTTTTTTTGTGATTACCTGCGGTTTTGGTATTTCTCTTTTGTCCGGCATCCTGACCCTTGGCGTATTGACCCTGCCCGTCATCATCGGCACGGCGGAAGAAGCCTTGCGGCAGGTTCCGGCAACATACCGCGAAGCTTCGCTCGCGCTCGGCGCAACGCAAAGCCAGACCATAGCGCGGGTCGTTCTGCCCGCCGCGCTGCCGGGCATGCTGACAGGAGCGATTCTCGGCCTGGCGCGGGCCTCCGGGGAAACCGCCGTCATCATGTTCACGGCGGCTGTCTTTTACAGTAAAAATAGCGGCGGCTCCCTTCTGTCACCCGTGATGGCCCTGCCCAACCATATCTATGTGCTGGCGACATCCGGCACGGAAATCGCCAAAACCATGCCCCTGCAATACGGAACGGCGCTGGTCCTTTTGTGCCTGGTGGTCGGCATGAACGGCATCGCCATTGTTGTTCGGGACCGTATGCAGAAAGCCCGAACGTAGGGAAGAGAAAATAGCCTGATATACGCCTTCATTTTTTGGGTGCAATATAAAGCGTGGTTGCGTCCAAACGATTTCAGTTCATCCTACAATTTCGTAATAATCGCGTTCATCAGAGTACATTCATGTAAACTACCAAACTGCCATACAGGAGCACATGCTGTTTTATCAATATATTATTGATGGTTAAGTGCGTGGCATCATACTTGCCTTATATAAATCAACAGGAGCGCGCTTTGAGGAAGATCGAACCTCCCGCGTTCCGCCTGTTGTACCTGTCAAAATAAGGGAGAAGTGATGACTAACGCGGCAGATACCGGTTTTATGATTCTTTGTAGCGGCCTGGTGATGCTTATGGTGCCCGGACTCGCTTTGTTTTACGGCGGACTGGTGCAAAAACGTAATGCACTTTCCACAACCATGCACAGTTTCTTTATGTTGGGGTTGGCCAGTGTGTTTTGGGCCGTAATCGGCTATTCCCTGGCTTTTGGCGGCGATGTTCTTGGAATGGGCATCATAGGGAATATGGATTACTTTATGCTGAACAATGTCGGCATGAGTAACAATGGACCAGTCGATAATTTGCCCCATGTGCTGTTTATGATCTTCCAGTGCATGTTTGCGGCCTTGACCCCTGCGCTGATTTCCGGAGCGTATGCTGAACGCATGCGCTTTCCCGCCATGGCGCTCTTTTCTTTCCTTTGGCTGCTGTTGGTCTATTCCCCCCTGGCTCACTGGGTGTGGGGCGGAGGCTGGCTGGGGACGCTGGGGGCGCTTGATTTTGCCGGAGGCGCAGTGGTGCACATGAGTTCCGGGGCGGCGGCCTTGGCGGCGGCCCATGTTTTGGGGCCGCGAAAAGCCCTGGTTGAAAGCGGCGCGGGAACCGCTCCGCACAACTTGCCCATGACTATTCTCGGTGCGGGGCTGCTCTGGTTTGGCTGGTTCGGGTTTAACGCGGGCAGCGCCACATCGGCTTCGGCATTGGCCGCAAACGCGTTGGCCACAACGCAACTCGCCGCGGCCGCCGGCATTCTGGGATGGCTTCTGGTTGAAATGAAGCACTGCGGCAAGCCCACAACTCTGGGTGCCGCCTCCGGTGCTCTGGCCGGGTTGGTGGCGATTACTCCGGCGGCGGGCTTTGTCAGCTCTGGCCCATCCATCCTTATCGGCTTTGTGGGGGGCGCGGTCTGCTATGGCGGCGTTCTGCTCAAAAGACGATTCAACTATGATGATGCGCTGGATGTTGTCGGTATTCACGGTATTGGCGGCACATGGGGCGCTTTGGCAACCGGACTTTTCGCCAATGCGGCCATTAATGAGGCCAATGGTCTTTTTTACGGCGATTCCTGGCAGCTTGTGGTGCAGGGTATCTCCATCGTGGCGACCTGGGGCTTTGTTTATATTGTCAGCCGGGGAATCCTGCTTCTGGTGGACAAAATTACCCCCTTGCGCTGCACTGAAAAGCACGAGCTTGCCGGTCTGGATATCAGTGAACACAACGAGCGCGGCTATAGCTTCTAGAGCAAATCAGCTTTCAAACGCTGTACTCGTCGTTGACGGCAGGCAAAAGCCTGCCTACTCCTCGTATGCGGCCGTCCAAACTGCGCATGTCCGGCATAGAGCATTTCAAAGTTGAAATGCTCTAAATAGGGTACGGCAGACCAAAAATGGAGAATACACTATGAGAAAGTTGGAATTGGTAATTCGCCACTCGCAAGTGACGGCGGTAAAAGACGCGCTGCTGTCTTTGGGCATTCACGGCATGAGCATGATGGATATCAAAGGGTTCGGACGCCAGGGCGGCCATAAGGAAGTGTACAGAGGTACAGAAGTCGTTGTGGAATTTGTGCCGAAAGTCAAACTGGAGGTGGTGCTGGAGGCGGAGATGGTTGAAACGGCCATCGCAGCCGTGCGTAAGGCGTCTCGCACCGGCGAGGTCGGGGACGGAAAAATATTTGTCTTCCCGATTGAGGAAGTGGTGCGCATTCGTACCGGAGAGCGCGGCCGCGAAGCGATATAGACCTGTGACTATGTGCCGAAACAAGCGTTCCTTCGGTTCTGTTTGCCGAAGGAACGCT
>JAJDJN010000074.1 GCA_030267245.1 Desulfovibrio sp. OttesenSCG-928-A18 | reverse complement strand
TTAAATCAACCAGTGCAGAATTGCCAGACAGATCATGGCATAGATGCCGGCCGCCACGTCGTCGAGCATAACGCCGAGGCCGCCGCCGATCTGTTCCAGCTTGCGCACGGGCCAGGGCTTGCTGATATCAAAAATGCGGAACAGCACAAAAGCCGCGACATACTCCCAAAAGCCCAGGCTAGCAAAGGGCAGACAGGTGAGCCACTGGCCGAGCACCTCGTCGATCACCACTTCGGACGGGTCCTTTTTTTGCAACAGCTGTTCGGCCCGGGTGGCGGCAACGCTGCCGGTCACAAGCACGAGCAGCAGCAGCAGGATGCGGGCCGACCAGGGCAGGGGCATGAACACAAGGGGGGCCAGGATGATGGCCACAAGGGAGCCGCAAGTGCCGGGGGCAACCGGGCTTTTGCCGGCAAAGCAGACGCGGGCGTAGGCAAGGAGTATGGAATCGGGCATGGTCGCTCCTGATGAAAAGAACAGTGCCGGGGCAGGGCACAAGGTAAGCGTAAAGCGCGCGCAGGGCAAGGCCGGGGAAAGTGCCGCCGCCTTGCCCTGAAATGCTTGCGGGCGAGCATTTCAAGGGTAAACCGCGTTATTGCAAAACAGGAATATCCGGAACCGGCCCTACGGCGTCAATGGCGAGCAGGGCCTGCATGAGTTCGGCCAGGGGCAGGCCGACCACATTGCTCCATGAGCCCTCGAGGCTCCGGATCAGAAAGGCGCCGGCCCCCTGCACCGCATAGGCCCCGGCCTTGTCCAGGGGCTCGCGGCTTTGGGCGTAAACGCGCAGGATATCTTCCGGGCAATCCCACATCCGCACGCGGCTGTGCACGGCAAAGATGTGGGCCTGATGCGGCGCCGGCTGCGCAAAGCTTTGCGCCGGCGCGGGCACCAGGTCCGGCTCGTCCGCCTGCCCCGGGGCCAGCAGCGCGCAGCCGGTGATCACGCTGTGCCAGGTGCCGGCAAGGTCGCGGAGCATGGCCAAAGCTTCTTCGGGGTCGGCGGGTTTGCCCAGAATTCGATCCTGGCTCACCACCACCGTATCAGCGGCAATGAGCAGGGGCCGGGGGGCCTGCGGCCCTTCGGCCAGCAGGGGCAGAACTCCCCTGGCCTTGCTCAGGGCCGCGCGCGGGGCGAATTCTTCGGGCTTTTCGCCGGGACGGGGCAGGGGTTCGCAATGAGCGGGCGGGATCAGTACCTGGACCGGCAGCCCGAGGGCGCGCAAAAAGGCGATACGCCTGGGCGATGCCGATGCCAGATACAAAGTGCGCTTGGAATGAAAAATGGCTGTCACCCGCAAAAAAATGTCGTGTTCAGATCCGGAGCGGCGGACGCGCCGCAAAGACGCCGCATGGCCTTTTCAGGGGGCGGCCAAAGCATTTGAACATTTTCAACGGTCAAAATGCCGGCCTGTTCCCACCACGGGCAATTTTGTTCCGCGCCAAGGAACAAGCCCTTTTTATGCCGGGAGTATACCTTTACGGTACTCGCCGGAATAAAAAGGCTTTCTGGCGCGGGCAGGGCCAAAAGGCAAACTGCTCCGGGGGCTGTTAACTCCAGGAGCGATTTTGCTCTCTACCAAGGAATAAGACCTTATTATGCCGGGAGTGTACTTTTACGATACTCTACCGGAATAAAAAGGTTTTCTAACCCGGGCAGGAAACAAAAGAGCCGTAGTGTCAACAGGCTCTAGTCGGAATCAAGGGTCCCGGCCAGAAAAGCCTCGTCCCGGAGCAGCTTTTCCGCGATGTTTTTCGCGTCAATGCTGTATTCGCCGCTGGCGAGACGTTCCTTGACGGCGTCGACCTTTTCCTGGCGCAGTTCGGGGGTTGCGGACACAGCCGAACGCGCGGCCGTGTGCAACAGTGCCGAAGAGGAAAGGGTAACGCGATCGCCCCTGGGACCTGGTGTTTCCGCGTTTTTCTGCGTTCCCGTCCCTTTGGCGGCAGCGCCGGCCTGGGCCGTTTCCGAAGCTTTTTGCTGCTGCGTGCGGTAGGGATCGAGGTTTTTGAGTAAACTATTTTTGATTTCCATAACAGCCTCCCGGCTGTGCCTGTAAACGTATCGCTGGGAAAAAGGGACAATCCCGGCAGACGGCCGGACGGGAAGCGTATTCCCGCCACTGTTGTCCGTCACAGCATGGTTTCATTCACCGTGTGCAGAGTCACGTTCCATAGACGCCCCATTACCACCTGTTTTTCCGAATCCGAAAGCGCGGTTTCGCCGCCTTCGGGGTTCGGCCGGAGAATCATGAAATCCTGATCCGCCGGCGGGTAGCGGAAAATCAGCTCTTCGCCCAATTCTTGAGCCAGACGCTGCTTCACCTCCTGCACTATGGGGTTGTCGCTGCCGGAAAAAATGAGATTCTCCATAATTTCCCTGGCGATACGCTCTACCATGGCATGTCGTCTGGCCGAGGCTTCGCTGCTGGTGACCGCCGGGGCACGACCAATAATCTGGTTGTACCTGGCAAGCCGCCTTGCGGCAATAAGCTGACGGCCATACTGCATGAGCATCTGGCGCGTGTAGAACGTATCTGTAGTCATCACACTATCCCCGTACCTTTCCTATCGACCGCCCGCGCTAGAGCTTTAGGGGGGATTTGCACATTTTTTTTCGAATAGGATTTTCTCTATATTGACGATGCTTACACCATTTTCCAGGATCAGGCCACGTAGCGGCGTGGCAAAAAAACGCATTTTTGCCTTGCCTTATTCAGGCCCCGGGCCGGCAAGGGCGCGGGCAGCGCCAGAGCCCGGGCTGCCGCCGGGCCCCCGGCCCATACTTGCGGCCAGTTCTTCCGGCGTTGCCAAAAAAGTGGGATTGAGGCACAGATAGGTAAAGGAGGCGCTGATTAACGGCCATTCGTCCTCTGGCCGCGCCCTGCTTCTGGCGGGGAGCCCCGTGCGAAGCTCATGTATGTCTTGATACAGTTTGCTCCGCCCGGCCCCGCCTTTCTTGCCAGAGAACAAAAATCCTCATCAAGCAGCGCTTTTCAAAGTTCGTCCTTTTACCGCACAAGAGCCCCGGCCCTTGTGTCCAGGAGGCCAGCCATGCGCGTCAGCCCGACGGAGATAGCGGATTTGCTCATTGTCCATATTGAGGCCCACAGGGACGCCAGAGGTTTTTTCGCGGAGACCTGGCGCGAGGAGTGGGGCGAGAAACTGGGGCTCGCGCGGCCTTTTGTGCAGGACAACCACGCCCGCTCGGAGCACAAGGGAGTGTTGCGCGGGCTGCATTTTCAAAAGCCGCCGGCCGCGCAGTCCAAACTGGTCTGGGTTACGCGCGGCGCGGCTTATGATGTGGCCGTTGACCTGCGCAAGGGCTCGCCCACGTACGGTCGCTGGCACGGACAGCTGCTGAGCGAGGAGAACATGCTGCGTTTTTTCATCCCGCGCGGCTTTGCCCACGGCTACATGACCCTTGAACCCGGGACGGAATTTCAGTATAAGGTTGACGCCCGCTACAGCCCGGAACATGAATGCGGCATCCGCTGGGATGATCCGGATCTGGCTGTTTCCTGGCCCGCCCTTGAACCCGTGTTATCGGCAAAAGATGGCGGGCTGCCATTGCTGCGGCACGTGGATTCGCCGTTTGTATACAGGAAAGAACAATAGAGCATTTCAGGGCAGGGATTTGATAACAGCCCCTGGCGGTTTCAACTGCTGTAGCGCCAGCGGGTTGCGCTCGCGGCCACGAAAGGGCGGCCCGCCGCCGCAGGCGGCGTGAGCAAGGCAAAAAGCGCGTTTTTTGCTTTGCCTTCGCCATATCTTTATGAGAGTAAAGATGTGATATCATACAAGTCCTCAGGCCCGGTTCCCTGGTCCTTTTTCGTCGCCTGCCGCCCATTGTGAAAGATTTCACCTTGACAGGATCGAAAGGCCTCGATTAGTAGATAAGACGCCATATACAAAATGTGGCGGGAATCTTCGCAGCAAAAACATGCGCGGGGCGGGCCGGCTGGTCCGCATGGCGCCGGGTTTTTGTGGGAAATATCGCAAAGGCGCTGCCCAGCGCGATGTATTTTCGTTTTTCACCGTCTAACCAGCTGTGAGGCAAAGGGTATGGAGGAAAACAAACACGGTGCGGACGACAGCAACTGTCGCCTCAAATGTGCGTGCGGCGTCGTGCCTTTCCTGATCGGAGCGGCAGTGGCGCTTGCTTTTGGTTGGTGGGTCTTTCCGGATCTCATCTTCAGCAAACAGTCCCAGCCCTTTTATTTCAGCCACAACATTCATATGGAAAAAGTCGGCACGGTTTGTTCCGACTGTCACAGCTTCAGGGCGGACGGCTCGTTTACCGGTGTACCCGCTCTGGGAACCTGTGCCGGATGCCATGGCGAAATCCAGACCGACGAGCCCTCGGCTGCTTCCACTCCCGCGGAAAAAGCCGCGTATGAAGCGGAAAAATTCTTTGTTGAAGAATACGTGGCCAAAGGCAGGGAGGTGCCCTGGCTGCGGCACCAGTACCAGCCGGACAACGTTTTCTTCAGCCATGCCGCGCACTTTTCCAAGTGCTACAGCTGCCATCTGACCATGAAAGGCAGCCTGAGCCTCGGCACCCCGGACAATCCCGACAAGCTGTGCATGACCTGCCACCCCTCGCTGGCGGAGCTGGACAAGAACATCCCGGTCGCGGTGAACGTTCTTACCGATTACAGCGCCTCCACGATGAAGATGTGGGAATGCGAACGCTGCCACGCCCTTCCCGGCCATTTCTATAATGACGGCAAGGGGCGTACCGCCGCCAACAACGCCTGCTACACTTGTCATAAGTAAAGGGGTGCGACATGGTACTTGACAGAAGAGGATTCATGAAATTTGTGGCCGGGGCCGGCCTCGGGGTCATGGCCACCCCCATTCCCTGGAAACTGCTTGACGATGCGGCCATCTGGACTCAGAACTGGTCCTGGATACCGCGCAACGTCAAGGGCGAGACCAGCTATACCTATGCCGTGAGCAAGATGTGCCCCTCCTGCGTGCCCATGAAAGTGCGTATGGTGGGCGGGCGTCCCGTGCGCGTGCTGCCCGTGGACGGCCACCCCCTGGGCGGCGGCGTCAGCTCCATCGCCGTGGCCGAAGTGCAGATGATGTTCAGCCCCGGCCGGGTCAAGCGTCCCCTGTACCGCGCTGCCGACGGGGCCTTTCGGGAATTGAGCTGGGCCGAGGCCGTAACGCTGCTGCAACAAAAACTGCAGGCGGCCGGCTCATCCACCGCCTTTATTTCCGGAGACGAGAACGGCTCCACCAACGACGTGCTCAGCGCCTTTGCCCGGGCTCTTGGCGCGGGCGATATCTTTCTTATGCCCTCCGAAGCGCAGTGCGCCGCCAGAGCGGCCGAGCTTATGGGCATCCCCGCCCAGCTCGGCTACGATCTGGAGAACAGCGATTATGTGCTGGCCATAGGCGCGAACCTGCTCGAATCATGGGGGCCGGTCATCCGCAACCGCCGCATCTTCCGTGACGGCAGGCCCGTGGCCGGTAAAAAGGAACTGCCAGCCCGCCTGAACATCGCATACGCCGGCGCCGTGCAGAACAATACCGCCGCCGTGGCCAGACCCTGGTTGCCGGTCTATCCCGGCACCGAAGGCATCCTCGCCCTTGGCATCGCCAACATGCTCATTGCCAAAGGCTGCAGCTTTGATTCCCCGGACTTCAGTGAATTCAAGCTGCTGGCCGCTAAATACAATCCGGAAGTGACGGCCAAGGAAACGGGCGTTGATTTGAAGAAGCTCGAGGCTGTTGTGAAGGCGCTCATGGCGGCCAAAGCGCCGCTGGTCATCGTGGGCTCCGAGTTCAGCCAGGGCTCCGGAGCGGCGCCGGTCATGGCCGGCTTTGCCCTGAACGCCCTGCTCGGCAACATCAACAAGAGCGGCGGCGTCTGCCTGCTGCCCAGGGCGGAGGCCGGCATCGACGGCGCTTCGGCCCGGGACGAGATCTTCAAAAACGACCTCACCGCCTGGATTGCCGACCGCAAAACACCCCAGGCCCTGGTGCTGCACGAGGCCAACCCCGCCTACGCCCTGCCCGGGCCGCAGGCTGTGGCGGCCTTTCTCAAGGCGGTGCCCTTCAAGGTGTCTTTTAGCACCTACATGGATGAAACTGCCGCCCTGTGCGACCTGGTGCTGCCCATCGGCATGGGCCTCGAGCGCATAGACGATGTGAACACACCCTACGGCTGCGGCAAGACCGTGTACTGCATCTCGGCCGTGGCCGCCGACCCGCGGGCCGATGTGCACAACACGGCCAACGTCATACTGCATGTGGCTAAAGAAATGGGCAAGGATCTGGGCTTTGAATACTACGAAGACCTGCTCAAGACCAAGGCCGTGCGCTATGAAAAATGCGATTTCGCGGTTCTGGCCGCCGGCCAGGCTGCCGTCAGCGAGGCCAGGGTGGAGTTTTCCGGCTTTACGGCTCGCGCCGACGTGCTTGCCAAGGCCCTCAGCCCCAAAACACGCGGCAACAAGCTGGGGCTTGCCCCTTATGCCAAACTGAATCTCGGAACAGCCAAGACGGGCATTCCGCCATATAATACCAAGACCTTGCGCGGAACCGAACTGGACGGCAAGGACATGTATGTGATGATGAACGCCAAGACAGCGCGGAAAAAGGGCCTGTCCGACGGCGACATGGTGGTGCTGGACTCCGGCAAACAGCAGATACGCGCCAGGCTGCGCGTCTTTGAAGGCGTCATGATGGATACTGTGGCCGTCTGCCTCGGATACGGCCATACCGCCCTGGATGAATTCAGCCAGAACAAGGGCGCCAATGTCATGGAGCTGATGGTTGCTGTTCCGGAACCTCAAACAGGGCTGAACGTCTGGTCAGGGACCGGCGTGACCGTCTCTAAAGCATAAGGATTGCAAGCCATGTCTGCAAAAAAAGAATTCAATGTCAAATGGGGAATGGCCATTGACCTTGACAAGTGCACCGGTTGCGGCGCCTGCATGGTGGCATGCCAGGCCGAGAACAACCTTGCGCCTGTTGCGGACGCCTCCAACAAGCTGCGCGTCATGAACTGGCTTGTGGTTTTTGAGCTGAGCAACAACAAGGAGTTTCCCGACCACGAGGTGGCCTACCTGCCCCGGCCCTGTCAGCAGTGCGCCGAGCAGCCCTGCGCCACGGTCTGCCCGGTGGTGGCCACCGAGCGCAACGAGGAAGGCGGCATTGTCAGCCAGATCTATCCGCGCTGCATCGGTTGCCGTTACTGTATGGCAGCCTGCCCCTACCATGCCCGGTACTTCAACTGGTTCGATCCCGTGTGGCCCAAAGGTATGGAAAAGGCCCTCACGCCCGATGTGTCCGTGCGCCCGCGCGGCGTTGTGGAAAAATGCACCTTCTGCCACCATCGGTATATGATGGCCAAGGACAAGCTGCGCGCCCAGGGCAAGAACATCTTTGTCAAGGGCGAAAAAAGAGGCACGAAGCATTCGGCCATTGCCGAAGGCGATTACGTGACCTCCTGCGCCGAGGCCTGCCCCAATGGAGCCATCGTTTTCGGCGACCTGAACAACCCCGCACACCGGGTCTATCAGCTCACCCACGACAACCCTAATGCCTTCCGCCTGCTGGAACGACTGGGCACGGATACAGCCGTGTACTACATCTCCAGTCGTGAATGGGTGCGTCGCCTCGGCGATAACTACCTGAAAGACGAAATAACGCAGAAGCCCGAAAAAATTCTGCCGAAAAAGCACTAGGGAGTAGCACGATATGGAAATGAACTATAATCGCCCCATTGACGCCGCTCTCTTTCCCGACGGTTGCGAGCGCGGCTCACTGACCAAATTCCTGCTCTGGCTCGGCGGGGTCTCGGTGGTGCTGCTCCTCGGCCTTTATGCCGCCTTTCTTGTGCTCAGCCGGGGCCTTGGCGTGACCGGCCTTGACGACTACTTCGGCTTCGGGCTCTGGATCACCTTTGACCTGGGCGTCATCGCCCTGGGGGCCGGCGCTTTTTTCACCGGCCTTCTGCGCTATATCCTGAACATTGACCCGCTTAAAAACATCATCAATCTCGCGGTCATTGTCGGTTTCATCTGCTACACGGGCGCCATGCTCGTGCTGCTGCTGGATATCGGGCAGCCCATCCGCTCCTGGTTCGGCCTCTGGCACCCCAACGTGCACTCCATGCTCACAGAAGTTATCTTCTGTATCTCCTGCTACTGCCTGGTGCTGATCATCGAGTACATCCCCCTGATCCTCGAGCAGAAGCAGATCAACAAGAACCGTCTGGCGCATCATATCGCCCACAACCTGCACCTGATGATGCCCCTGTTTGCCGGCATCGGCGCCTTTTTGTCCACCTTCCACCAGGGTTCGCTCGGCGGCATGTACGGCGTGCTTTTCGGGCGCCCCTACGCCTTCCGCGACGGCTTCTTTATCTGGCCTTGGACCTTCTTCCTCTTTGTGCTCTCCGCCGCCGCATCCGGGCCCATGCTCACCGTGCTCATTGCAACGCTCATGGAAAAGATGACCGGGAAAAAACTGGTCTCTTTCGATATCAAAGCGCTCATGGGCAAAATAGCCGGCACCATGCTGCTCGTCTATCTGGTGTTCAAGTTCATGGATACCCTGGCCTGGATCAACAGCGTGGCGCCACGCTCCGGGCTTACTTTTGACCAGTTCTTCCACGGCTGGATCTACGGCAAATGGCTGCTGTTCACAGAGCTTGTTCTCTGCGGCGTGCTGCCCTGCGTCATTTTGCTGTACAAGCCCCTGCGCGATAACCCCACGCTGCTGTACCTGGCCGGCATCCTTGACTGCGCAGGCATCCTCATCAACCGCTATGTAATGACCGTGCAAACCCTGGCCTTCCCCTCGCTGCCCTTTGACAAGTGGGCCCTGTACTGCCCCAACTGGGTGGAATGGGCGGCCTGCGGCTTTGTCTTCGCATACGGCGCCATTCTCCTGAGCATCTCGCACCGCTATCTGCCCATCTTCCCGCAGGAGCGCTACCTGAACGGCGGCTGCTGCGCCGGCGGCGCCAAGCACTAGTTTGAATTGGGAAGAGACTGAGGGGGCAAAGCCCCCTCAGACTCCCCCAGCAGGGGGCAGCGGCCCCCTGCACCCGCGAATAGTGGCGCACAGGGGCAAGCTTATATGCCACTTGCGCTGGATTCTAAGGGGGGGTACGCAGGCACACGTCGGAGCGGTCCGACACAGGGATATTGAGGGGGCTTTTGCCCCTCAACCTGT
>JAJDJN010000073.1 GCA_030267245.1 Desulfovibrio sp. OttesenSCG-928-A18 | reverse complement strand
GGAAGTAGCGCCGGCCGCGCCGCTGCGCGGCGCGCGTGCGCGTTTTTCGGGGCTGTCCGCTTCCCGCGGCCCGGCGGGCGTGGAGGCGGCGCCGGTCGTATCTTTTTTTTCGCTCATGGAGTGCTGGATATCCTGGGCGGGTATGCTATCCTGCGCGGTCACGGACAAGGCGCAATGAAGAATACGGTGAAGGAAAAAACTGTCCGGCTCCCGTTTCCCTAGCCTGAAACGCATCATGCCGCAAGAAAAATTCCGAAGTGCCCCATAGCCTAATAAATTGTCTTGACACGCCGTATCGGGCTTGTTAATTTCCGCACAAGCGTTTAGGTCGGGCATGATAAATCACCCGCGCGCGCAGGCGTTATATGCGTTAGCGTCTGTATTTCCGAGCCTGTTTTTGTAGTTACACGGAGACCATTCGGGTATAACCTTTAATTACCAGTTGGAGGACAAGGTATGCCGACATTTGTCGATCCGTCCAAGTGTGATGGCTGCAAGGGTGGCGAAAAGACCGCTTGCATGTACATCTGTCCCAACGACCTCATGATTCTCGATCCTGAGGAGATGAAGGCTTTTAACCAAGAGCCTGATGCATGTTGGGAATGCTACTCCTGCGTGAAGATTTGTCCCCAGGGCGCCATTACCGCCCGCCCCTATGCCGACTTTGCACCCATGGGCGGCACCTGTATTCCCTTGCGTTCGGCTGATTCCATCATGTGGACGGTCAAATTCCGCAACGGCAATGTCAAGCGCTTCAAGTTTCCCATCCGCACCACCCCTGAAGGCTCCATCAAGCCCTTTGACGGAAAGCCGGAACCTGCGGACCTGGAAAACGAACTGTTGTACACGGAAACCGCTCTTGGCGCGCCCGAAACGGCCCTCGGCAAGAAGTTTGACGTGACCGAAGCCGACGCCAGCATCACGCTGAAGTAATTCCAGCGGTGCTATCTCAACAAAATTGCCGATAAGGAGACACTAACATGCCGATGATTCCTGTGAAGGAAACCCCGAGAGGTGTGGCCATCGCTGAACCGACCGTGAAAGAACACGACGTCGATATTCTGCTCGTTGGCGGTGGTATGGGTTGCTGCGGCGCCGCTGTTGAAGCTGTGCGCTGGGCTGACAAATTCGCCCCTGACCTGAAGATCATGCTGGTTGACAAGGCCGCCCTCGAGCGCTCCGGCGCCGTGGCCCAGGGCCTTTCCGCCATCAACACCTACCTTGGCAAGAACAAGGCCGACGACTATGTGCGCATGGTCCGTACCGACCTTATGGGCCTCGTGCGCGAAGACCTGATCTTCGACCTCGGCCGCCACGTTGACGACTCCGTGCACCTTTTTGAAGAGTGGGGCCTGCCCTGCTGGATCAAGGACGGCGATCACAACCTGGACGGCGCCATGGCCAAAGAAAAGGGCAAGTCCCTGCGCGCCGGCGATGACCCGGTGCGTTCCGGCCGCTGGCAGATCATGATCAACGGTGAGTCCTACAAGTGCATCGTGGCCGAAGCCGCGAAGAACGCCCTGGGCGAAGCCCGGATCATGGAGCGTATCTTCATCGTGAAGCTGCTCCTGGACGCCAAGGTGGACAACCGCGTTGCCGGCGCCGTGGGCTTCAACCTGCGTGAAAACGAAGTGCACATCTTCCGCGCCAACGGCATGCTGGTTGCCTGCGGCGGCGCGGTGAACGTGTACAAGCCCCGCTCCACCGGTGAAGGCATGGGCCGCGCCTGGTATCCCGTATGGAACGCCGGTTCCACCTATACCATGTGCGCTCAGGTCGGCGCTGAAATGACCATGATGGAAAACCGCTTCGTGCCCGCCCGCTTCAAGGACGGTTACGGCCCGGTGGGCGCATGGTTCCTGCTCTTCAAAGCCAAGGCCACCAACTACAAGGGCGAAGACTACTGCGAAACCAACCGCGCCATGCTCAAGCCCTACGAAGATCGCGGCTACGCCAAGGGTCACGTTATCCCGACCTGCCTGCGTAACCACATGATGCTGCGTGAAATGCGCGAAGGCCGCGGCCCCATCTACATGGACACCAAGACCGCCCTGCAGACCACCTTTGCCAAGCTTGACGCCACCCAGCAAAAGCACCTTGAGTCCGAAGCCTGGGAAGACTTCCTCGACATGTGCGTGGGCCAGGCCAACCTGTGGGCCGCCATGAACATCCAGCCCGAAGAAGTGGGCTCCGAAATCATGCCCACCGAACCGTATTTGCTCGGTTCGCACTCCGGCTGCTGCGGTATCTGGGTGTCCGGTCCGGACGAGTCCTGGGTGCCCGACGACTACAAGGTCAAGGCTGACAACGGCAAGATCTACAACCGCATGACCACCGTCAACGGCCTGTTCACCTGCGCCGACGGCGTGGGCGCTTCCGGTCACAAGTTCTCCTCCGGCTCCCATGCTGAAGGCCGCATCGCCGGCAAGCAGCTTGTGCGCTGGTGCGTGGACCACAAAGACTACAAGCCCACCATCAAGGAAACGGCCGATGAACTGAAAAAGCTCATCTACCGTCCCTACTACAACTACATGGAAGGCAAAGCCGCCTCCACCGACCCTGTGGTCAACCCCAACTACATTTCGCCCAAGAACTTCATGATGCGTCTTGTGAAGTGCACCGACGAATACGGCGGGGGCATCAGCACCTACTACACCTGCTCCAACGCGTCTTTGACCACCGGCTTCCATTTGATGAGCATGCTGGAAGAAGACTCCGTGAAACTGGCCGCCCGCGACCTGCACGAACTGCTGCGTTGCTGGGAAAACTACCACCGCCTCTGGACCGTGCGCCTGCACATGCAGCATATCCAGTTCCGTCAGGAATCCCGTTATCCCGGCTTCTACTACAGAGCCGACTTCATGGGCCTGGACGACTCCAAGTGGAAGTGCTTCGTGAACTCGCGGCACAACCCCAAGACGGGCGAAACGGTTATTTTCAAGAAACCCTACTATCAGATTATCCCTGATTAAGAGAAACACGGGGGGCATACCTTCGGGTAGGCCCCCCGTTCTCTTCCCTTGACAGCCCGCAGGGCTGGCGGATACGTTCAGGTCTGTTCGGTCCATTGCCTTCGCGCATGGTGATTGGCCTTAACCTTCACTTTGTTTTTGCCGGGCGAAAGGCCCGGCCATGTGTACGTCGCCCGTGGCGGCGTTATCATGTTTTTGCGGCTGGCGCCGGATTTCGCTCGCCCCGGGAATTCCAGGCGGTATGCGCGGGCATATCGCAGGCGCCAGAGCGGTTTCACTTTGCGCTTTGCCCGTTTTGACGGCGGGATACCGGGGGACATCCCCCGGCGGGGGCAAGCCCCACTGCCGCCGAAGACGACAGACTCAAGGTGAATCCTCCAAAGACACGAAACAACGGCCTGAGCCGGGGCAGTAAGGTCGCTTATTGTCTTGGCTTAGGCCGTTTGTCCTGTTTTCGCGCACAGTCCGGATAAAGCTTTACTGCTTCGCGTATCCGGACAGCGGCCGGGAACCGGTCTTTACAGAATTGCGCGGGCGGCAGCGGCCGCGCGCGTATCGGCTACTGGCCTCCAACCACAGGCCCTCAACCACAGGCCCCTAACCCAGGGAGGAAACCGGAGATGTCCAACGCCATACTCGTCGTCGGAGGCGGATTCAGCGGGCTTACAGCCGCGCTGGAGGCTGCGGAAGTCGGCTATGATGTGTTCATCGTCGAAAAAAGCCCTTTTCTTGGTGGACGGGTTGCACAGCTGAACAAGTATTTTCCCAAGCTCTGCCCCCCCTCCTGCGGTCTGGAAATCCAATTCCAGCGCATCAAGAAAAATCCCCGCATCAAATTTTTTACCCAGGCCACGGTCAGTTCGGTCGCCGGCAAAGCGGGCGACTACACGGTCAAGGTTCATATCGAACCCCGCCACACCGCCCCGAACAGCGCTGACCTAGGTCTTCTGGCTTCTTCCCTGACAGGCGAGACGGACAACGAATTCGATTTCAACATGTCCCGGCGTAAGGCCCTGTATCTTTCCGCGCCCTTCGCCTTCCCCTCCCGCTACGTGCTGGACAGGGAGATGGTAAACAAGGACGACCAGATCCGCCTTGCCAAGAGCGCCTTTGTGGACCTGAACGAAAACGCGCGCGACATCGAGCTGCAAGTGGGCAGCATCGTGCTCGCCACCGGCTGGAAGCCCTATGACGCCAGCAATCTCAGCAATCTGGGCGCCGGCGCCATCGCCAACTGTATTACCAACATGCAGATGGAGCGCCTGGCCTCGGCCCACGGACCGACCAACGGCGTGATCAAGCGCCCCTCCGATGGCGCGACGCCAAAGAAAGTAGCCTTTGTGCAATGCGCCGGTTCCCGCGACCAGAACCACCTCAATTTCTGCTCCTACATCTGCTGCATGGCTTCCCTGAAGCAGGCCGCCTACGTGCGCGAGCAGTACCCCAATGCCGAGGTGACCATATACTATATCGACCTGCGCACTCCCGGCCGTTATGAGAACTTTCGCAACAAGGTCACTGCCGACGAACGGATCAGCCTGGTCAAAGGCAAGGTGGCCGGTCTGGAAGCGGACGAGGCCAGCGGCGACGTGATCCTTGAAGTGGAAGACGCTGTCCGGGGTCACAAGAGCAAGGTGCGCCACGACCTGGTTGTACTGGCCACGGGCATGCAGCCCTCCCTTGCCGGTGACGCCAACCCCTATGGCGTGACTGTGGATGCCGACGGCTTCATCGTCGACGGCGAGGACAAGGGCATCTTTGCCGCCGGCTGCGCCAAGCAGCCCCTTGATGTCATGCGCTCCGCCCAGTCAGGCACCAGCGCTGCCTTGAAAGCGATCCAAACGGTGAGAGGGAGGTAGCAGAGAATGGCCACAAAAATAGGCATATATTTTGACCAGTCCGCGATCGGCGGCGGCCTCGATGTGGAGGCCCTGGCCGAAGGCGCGGAACAGCGGTGGAGTGACATCGCCCCGGTGGTGAAGCTTTTCCCTGTGCTGGCCGCCGAATCGGCGCGCAAGGAAATTGCGCAGGATATTGAAGAAAACGAACTCGACGGCGTTCTTATCTGCGGCACCTCGGCCCGGGTGGACTGGGACCTGTATCGCTTTGACAATGTCCAGGTCGAGCGGGTCTCCCTGCGCGAAGGCTGCGTCATGGCCTACAAGAATCCGGACGGTTCCCTGCTTGACCCCGATGGCGAGGAAGCCCCGGAACTGCTCAGGCTCATGGCCGTGGATTACGTCAACATGGGCGTGATCAAGCTGCAGAAAAGCAACGTGCCCGCGCCCGAGATCAGCGAAAGCACCAGGCGCATCCTTGTGCTCGGCGGCGGCTGGACGGGCATTACGGCGGCCCTTGCTGCGGCAAAGGCCAAAATGCCCGTGACCCTGGTGGAACAGAGCGCCGAACTCGGCGGCCGCGCCAAGGGTTTTTTGAAAACCATCCCCCTGAAAGCGCCGCACGACAAGGTTCAGGATACCGGGCTGGAGGCGAAGATCCAGGAACTCACGGCCAATGGCGATATCACCGTGCTCACCAAGAGCACCCTGACCCGCCTGGCCGGCTCCCCCGGCGCGTATACCGCGACCATCGCCGGACCTTCCGGCGAACAGAGCGTGGAAGTGGGCGCGGTCGTTCTGGCCACGGGCTGGGTGTCCCAGGACAAAAAAGTGCTGGAGCCCCTGGGCTACGGCAAGAGCCCGAACATAGTCACGGCCGAAGAGTTTGAAAAAATGGCCAAAACAGGAGGCATCACCGCCAGGCGCGTGGCCTTCATTCTGGACACCAAGCTCTGCATGCCCGCCTGCGACTGCGACGGGGCGCAAGCCGAAGAAGCCGTCACGGCCGATGTGGCGGCGTCACAGCCAGAAGCCCCGGCGGCGGAAGGGGAAGAGGCGCCCTATGTCTACGAAGACATGGAGAGCGTAAAGCACCTGCCCTTCAGCAATGCCGTAAGCAGCGTGGTGGCCCTGAAACAGGCCGGCTACGTGGCGGATCTGGCCCCCGACGCCATTGCTTACATCCTCTATGACAGCATGGTGGTGCAGGGCGTGCACGAGCGCTTCTACAAGGCCGCCCAGGACAACCCCTCCATCATGCTCACCAAGGCCGATATCAGGGAAGTGGCGGTAGACGGCGGCGGCCTCCTTGTGCGGGCCGACAACACCCTGCTTGGCGGCTCCATTGAACTGGCTGTCGATCTTGTGGTGCTGCCCACGGGCATGGTGCCCACCACAGCCAAAGAACCGATCATGCAGTTCGAATACCGCCAGGGACCGGCCTTTCCAGACCTTTCCCTCTTTAACGGCTATGCGGATTCCAACTACATCTGCTTTCCTTACGAAACCCGCCGCACCGGCGTTTACGCGGCCGGTTGCGTGCGTCAGCCCATGACCCTGGATTCGGCCGAAGAAGACGCCTACGGCGCGGCCCTCAAGGCCATCCAGTGTATCGAGTCCGTGAACCGGGGCGTTGCCGTGCACCCGCGCTCCGGCGACCTGTCCTACCCGGTGTTCAACTTCGTGCGCTGCACCCAGTGCAAACGCTGCACCGAAGAATGCCCCTTCGGCGCCCTGGACGACGATGAAAAAGGCACGCCCAAGCCCAACCCCACGCGCTGCCGCCGTTGCGGCACCTGCATGGGCGCCTGCCCCGAGCGGGTCATCTCCTTTGACAACTATAATATCGACCAGATCGGTTCCATGATCCGGGATATCAAAGTGCCGGACAACATGGATGTGGGCGGCCCGCGCGTGGTCATCCTCGCTTGCGAAAACGACGCCTTGCCCGCCTTTGATATGGCCGCCATGCGCGGCATGCCCTGGAGCCCCTACGTGCGCATCATCCCGGTGCGCTGCCTTGGCTCGGTCAACGCCATCTGGGTTGCCGACGCCATGAGCAAGGGCATCGACGGCGTCATGCTCATGGGTTGTAAATACGGCGACGATTACCAGTGCCACTTTGTGAAAGGCTCTGAAATCTGCAACCGCCGTAAGGAAAACATTGCGGAAACCCTTGACCGTCTTGGCGTTGAACCGGATCGCGTGGCCCAGTACCAGGTGGCCATTGACGACTATAACGCCGTGCCCGCCATGGTGGACGAGTTCATGAAAATGATCTTTGAAAAGGGTCCCAACCCGTTCAAGGGCTACTAAGAGGAGATGGAACATGGCACAACCCTTGAGAATAGAACCGGATGTTCAGTTCATACGTGAGCTGCAGGCCGTTGGTGGAGATTCGCTGAAAAAGTGCTACCAGTGCGCCACCTGCAGCGTGGCCTGCCCCATCTCCCCGGCAGACAATCCCTATCCGCGCAAGGAGATGATCTGGGCGCAGTGGGGGCTGAAAGACCGCCTGCTCAGTGACGCCGACGTGTGGCTCTGCCACAACTGCGGCCAATGCTCGGATCTTTGCCCGCGCGGCGCAAAGCCGGCCGACCTGATGTCCGCCATGCGCAACATGGCCTATCAGAAACTCGCGCCCTGCCCCAGCATAGGCAAATGGATGAGTTCGTCCAAAGGCCTGCTTATTCTTACTGCCATTCCGGCGGTTATTTTTGCCGTGATCTGGGCTATTATGGCGGCCATCGACTTCGGGGGCAACTTCAAAGGCAGCATCTTCCCCCAAGGTGAAGTGGTGCCCGGCAAGATCTTCTACGGCGACTATACCATCGACCCGGTGTTCATCCTGGTTACGATCTTTGTGGTCAGCGCCTTTTTCACCGGCGTGAAAAACCTGATCAAAAGCATCGGACCCGTGGGCTCCACAATGATGCTGGGTAAAAAGAAGAACCTGCTGGTCTGCCTGCTCGAGGTCATCACCCTTGAGATCCTGCCCCATGCCAAGTTCTCCCAGTGCGGCGACAATACCGAAGAAAAGAAGTTCCGTAAGTACGGACACATGTGCCTGCTCTTTGGTTTCATCGCTCTGGCAGTGGTCACGGGCTGCTTCTTCCTCGGGCACTGGCTCGGGCGCATCGAGGCCTTCAGGCCCATCTATATGGAAGTGCCCCTGTCCTTTGCCAACCCATTCAAGATTCTCGCCCAACTGGGCATGGTCCTGCTCCTGGTGGGCCTGACCCTGCTTACGGTGCGCCGCAAGAACCAGGACCCGGCCAAGCAGACTTCGAGCTGGTATGACTGGTATCTGCTGGGCGTCATCTGGGTGGTGGCGCTGACCGGCATGTTCACCCAGTTCTTCCGCCTGGCCGACTGGGCCGTCTTGACCTATATCATCTACTACCTGCACCTGGTGTCGGTATTCATGCTTCTGGCCTATCTGCCCTGGTCCAAGCTCGGGCACCTGGTCTACAGGACCGCGGCCATAACCTATATCCGGTATATGGGACGCAAATAGTCCCGGTTTTGGCTCGTCCGCGCGCCCGCGGACCTGTGTTTCGCGGGCGCGGCAAGGACACGGCGGCAGATGATTCGGGACGCGGCCGCATCAGGGCCGGCAGTCCTCATTATACGAAAAAGCTACTTTTGCATGATACAGGAGGCTCACATGTCTGACGAAGGCCGCAGAGTTTTTCCCATGGAAACGGCCCTTGGCGTGGTTGCCGGTAAAGGCGGCGACGATGTGCTCGATTTTATGGGCTACGCCCTCAACCGCACGGTGGACGAAGACTGCCGCCCGGCCATCAACCCCATGGTCAAGGGATGGCTGTATTCGCTCAATCCGGAGTTCATGAAGGCGAGCTTTGACGCCAATATCAACTACGACAGCTGGATTTCCGAGCAGAAAAGAAAGTTCGGGGATAACGTGTCCATCACGCCCATGCCCGATAGCGAACTGGCCGGCATCAACGCGCTTTTTGAATCCGTTGAGGAAGCGAAACAGACCGCTGAAGATAAAACGGGCGAAGCCGAAGACGCCATGGCGGCCAAGGACGCCGCTGATGCGGAAGTCGCCGCCCTGACCCCGTTCAAGAAAAAGGCCGAAGACCTGGAAGCCAAGGTGGCGCAACTTGAGGAAAAGAACAAGGCGCTGAACGCCGAAGTCGCCGAACTCAAGGAAAAGCTGGGCTCCTTTGACGGCAAGGTCGCTGTGGATGAAAAGGATATCGAAAAGAGCGTCAAGGATATCGTGTCCCGCTCCGTCAAGGAAGCCCTGGGCGGCCTGCTCGCCGCCGGCGGCGTGGCCGGCGCGGCCCTTGCCGAAGGCGCCGACGCGGCCCCGGCCGAAGAAGCTCCGGCCGACAGCGGCGGCGTGCCCGATACCTTCGGCTTCGGCGCTTCCGGCTCCGACGGCGACGGCTTCGGGTTCTAGACTGTATGGCGC
>JAJDJN010000072.1 GCA_030267245.1 Desulfovibrio sp. OttesenSCG-928-A18 | reverse complement strand
TCCAGGGGCGGAGCCCCTGGCCGCCGGAGGCATTGCGTTCATGCGCCGCCCGGTCCGCTTCAGCGCTCCTTGTTTGCCTGAGCGATGACGGAACCGGCCAGCTTTTTGGCGGTGCCGCTACTCTTGGGATCTTTCAGCACCTGTGCGGCAAGGCTTTCCATCTTCTTGCCGCTTTCTTTGCTGGTGGACCGCTGCGCGAGCACGGAACCGGCCAGGCTTTTTTCCTCTGCCGTGGCATCCGAGTTCTGCAGCACAGAAGACGCAAGGCTGGCCATTTCCGCCGATGATTGTTTGGTATTGACGGTCATACACGACTCCTGTCCCGGGATATAAGGTTACCCCGCATATTGCGCGAGCTGACCAGGGCTTGTTAACATGGCCCCTGAGCAGTTTGCCTTTAAAATGCCTGCTTGACGGCGAGCAAAGCTCGCCTAGCAAGCATTTCAGGTTCAAAGCCTCGGGCGGAGGAGGCGGGCTCTCCGGCCGCCGGAGGCGTCCTGCTGGCGCAATATCCAGGTTATGCTTCCGGCAAAGGGGACCGCCCCTTTGCCATTACCTTCCCTATACCCAAAGTCGCGCTTCTACTATTATTTTTCCCATACGCGAACACCGTGAGTTTACCAGGCAACACGCACCCGGACCTTTTGCCCGGCTTTGTTGGTAAACAGCAGATAGCCGTGCGCCTTTCCGAACAGATACAGATCCCTGGTCAGGGCCACGTCCTGGCGGCAATATTCTTCGATTTCGGTCAGGCGCCCTTCCTTCCACCATTTCAGTGCCAGCAGGCCGTTGGCGTTTTTCGCGCTGCCAAGGGTCGCGCAGGCCAGGTTGTCAAGCGACACCCGGTAGGAAAGCTGCTCGTGCACCCTGGCCAGCATGTCCAGGGTGGGCAGACGGCGAAAGGTAAAGCCCGGCGCATGGGGCTCAAGCACGGTGTAGTCGAAACGCAGAATATTGAAGCCCACCACAAGCGGCGCGCCGGCCAGAAGCTCGGCCATGGCCGGGATCTCTTCCTGCGTATAGGCGTGAAAGGAGTCGCTGCGCGAATCATACAGCACCGCAACGGAAACGCCCATGCGCCCGGCCTTGTGCCAGCCGCCCACCTCCGAAGCCGAATAACGGGTCTCCACATCCAGCACCACAAAATCGCCGGGCCCATCGCCTCCGCCCGTATCGCCGCAGCCAGTCGCGTTGCCGCCTGTAGCGTTGCCGTCAGTCGCGCTGCCGCCAGTCGCGCCGCTGCCCGGCAAAAGGCCGGGGCTCCCGCTGCCGCCGGGCAGGCAGGCGTCCGCTGCGCCGCATCCCGGCAGGGCAGCGTCGAGTGCGCCGCCGACAAGCTCTATGCCCCTGCCCGGCGCGCCGCCGCCCGCTGCGACGGCGCCTGGCGCGGCGCCGTTGCCGTTCGCCGCGTCCCTGCCGGAGCGAGCAAGGGCGGCGCTGTCGGCAGCCTGCGTCTGTAGTTCTGTACGCATCCGCAGCAAGCCCCTTTCCCTTTGCCCGTGCGGAGCCTCCCCTCCCGCAGCCGCTTCAAGGCCGCTGGGCGCCCGGGCAAGAAGGGCCTCGGCTTCCTCACGGTTTTGCTCCGAATCCTCCAACATGAGCCGCAGCAGTTCCATGGCGCCTTCCTTGTCGATGGGGCGGTTGCCCGAGCCGCATTTGGGCGAATGCACGCAGGATGGGCAGCCCAGTTCGCAGGGGCAGTCGGCCATCACCCGCAACACATGGGCAAAAAGCTGCCCGGCACGGTCAAAGGCGGCTGTGGAAAGTCCCGCGCCGCCGGGCATGCCGTCGTAGACAAAGACTGTGGGCATGCCCGTCTGCGCATGCATGGGGGTCGAGATGCCGCCGAAATCGTTCCTGTCCGCCATGACCAGCAGCGGCAGAATGCCTATTTCCGCATGCTCGAGGGCGTGGATCGCCCCCATGAAATGCATGCGCGCGTCCTCGATGCGCTGGCGCGCCCCAGGCGGGATCTGGAACCAGAAGCCTTCGGTTTCAAAGATCATGCTCGGCAAATCCAGGGGCACCACGCCCATAAGCTGCCCGTTTTTCAAGGCCCGTTTCTCATAGCCGGTAACCGTGTCGGTGATGCGCAGCCTGCCCCGCTGCACGGCCATGCCGGCCACCCGCTTTTGCCCGTCAAGGCTCAGGATCTCCGTGTCCTTGTGGCTGCGCGTGCGCGTATACCACGAGGGACGAAAGGGCCGGGCCAGGGCGCGTCCGGCAGCCAGGTCCAGTTCGCTGATCTCGAAATGCCGCCCGAGGTGCAGATAGATGGAGCCAGGATGCGCCTCGCGCAGGGCCCGGATGCCGTCCACGCTGCCGATCAGCGTGCCGTCCGCGCTTTCGATGCTCACCGTGTTGCCCGAACCGCGCAAGGATACATGGCGTTGCGGCCGCTTGCGCGCGGCCATCAGTTCGCCGCCGTCGGCGCTGCGCAGGAGCAGACCTTGTTGTTCCAGCGTTTTTGCCACCCGCAGCAGGGGCGGACTGAGCCAGGCCTGGTCCGGCAGCCTGCCGGGGCGCAGGGGCAGTTCCGCTGCCGCGCATTCCAGGTGCCGGGCGGCGATAACGGGGTTTTCCGGATTCAGGGCGGCCTTTTCCGGCTCCCGGCGGAAAAAATCTTCCGCGTGGCGCACTATATACTGATCCAGGGCGTCTTCCTGCGCCACAAGCAGCACCAGCGACTCCTGGCTGCTGCGGCCCACGCGCCCGCCGCGCTGTAAGGTGGCCATGACCGTGCCCGGGTAGCCGACCAGGATGCAAAGGTCCAGTTCACCGATATCAATGCCCAGTTCAAGGGCGCTGGTGCTGATCACGGCCAGAAGTTCCCCCGAGGCCATGGCCGCTTCGATGCCCCGTCGCTCCTCGGGCAGAAAACCGGCGCGATAGGCGCTGATGCGCGTGGCATAGGGGCCGGACTGCTCCGAGGCCCAGAGGCTGATCAGTTCGGTCATGCGCCGGGACTGGCAGTAAACGATGCTGCGCAGCTTTCTGGCCAGGGCCGCCTTGAGCAGTTTTATGGCCAGGGCGGCCGGGCTTTCCAGCGGGTTCATGAACACATAATGCCGCCTGCCCTGCGGAGCCCCGCTTTCCAGCACCGCCTCCGGCTCGGCGCCGGTAAGCAGGCCGGCCAGTTCGGCCGGGTTGCCGATGGTGGCCGAACAAAAGGCGAACACCGGCGACGAGCCATACAGGGCGGCGATACGTAAAAGACGGCGAAAGACCAGGGCCATGTGCGAGCCTAGAATGCCCCGGTAGCTGTGCACCTCGTCCACCACCACCAGGCTGAGCCCGGCAAAAAACGTGGTCCAGAGCCGGTGGTGAGGCAGCAGGGACAAGTGCAGCATCTCCGGATTGCTGATCAGCACCTGGGGCGGATTGTCACGGATCTTGCGCCGAAAATGCGCCGTGGTGTCGCCGTCGTACACGGCTGCCCCGGGCCTGGCCTCTTCCGGCCAGTGCGCGGTCATGGCCTGGAAAGAGGCGAGCTGGTCCCTGGCAAGGGCCTTGAGAGGAAAAAGGTAAAGGGAGCGGGCGTCCGGATCCTTGAGAAAGCGCTCCAGTACCGGCAGGGTATAGATCAGGGATTTGCCGCTGGCCGTAGGCGTTGCCACGACCACATGCCGGCCGGCGCGCAAGGCGTCCATGGCCCTGGCCTGATGACTGTAAAGGGCGCCGATGCCCATGCCCTCCAGAATCCCTTCCATGGCCCTGGGCCAGGGGCGCGCCGTTTGCGCGTGCTCCGGGCTTTTGCCCTCAAGGATCGTGTGGCTGGTGACCTGCGGCCCGAGCTTGTCAGAGGCCAGCAGGGCGGCGATGTATTCGCCCACAAGACCAGAGTCGGCGGCCTTTGCGTGGCATGCTTCTATTGGCCGCCGGCCCCGGTCTTTGTGGACTGATACAGTTTCGTGCCCGTATTTTTTCATGCCCTGCGCTTCGTTTGTATGCCTCCGGCGGCCAAGGGGGCGCCGCCCTTTTGGAAACCCCGCCAGGGGCTCCGCCTCTGGACCCCGCAAGGGGCATGATGCCCCTTGACCCCCATATTGTCATTGATGACGGTGAGGGCTGGGACAGTTGCTCTGCCTGTGCGGCGCCGGGCTGGTGTCGCACAATCTCATGGCGAAACTGGTACGCTGTAACACTTAAGGAAGCACTGATTAATGCTTCCCTAAATGGCTGGACGGGCGGAATACTGCGAGCGAGCGGTCAGGGCACGGTGTTGGACAGCTCCACCAGGTTGCCGTCCGGGTCGCGCAGATAAATGGACACGATCTTGCCCGTGGCCCCAGTGCGCTCCACCGGGCCGAGCAGCAGGGCAATGCCCGCCTCTTTGAGCAGAGCCATCACATCGGGCAGCGGGGTCTTGACCACAAAGCAGAGATCGGCGGAACCCGCGCGGGCTTCGGCCGCTGACGGCGTCCGGGGCGAGTCTTCTTCCTGCAGGTTGATCTTCTGTTTGCCAAAGGCCAGGGCCGTGCGGCCCTCGCCAAAACGGATCTCTCGCATGCCGATGGTGCGGTAAAAGTCCAGGGTCTTGTCCAGGGAACGTACCGTCAGCACAAGATGATCCAGCCGCGAAACCCGGATGCTGGCCTTTTTTTCCACCGGCTCCGAAGGGCGCCCGTCAGGGGAAAGCAGCGCAAAGGGCGCGTTGCCCAGGCACCCGAGGCATATGTCGCCGTCAGCCACAGGGTAGGCCTCGCCACACTCCGGGCAGGCGGCCACAGGGCCCATGTGCGAATGTCCGAGCAGACTTTCGTCCACCTTGACCGGATTCATGCGCAAAATGCTGTCGCCCGCTTCCTCCAACTGCCTGAACAGCTTGTCCGTGTCCTGCTCCCGCTTGGGCTTGTCCTTGAGCAGCCAGCTCCTGATCTCCGAAAATTTCTCGATGGCCTCCATGTCCAGATGCACGCGATAGCCCACGCCGCTGTATTTGTCATAAAGGGAAACAGCATAGCGCCCCAGATTGATGACCTTCATCCAGTTGTTGCCCGCACTGCACAAGGTCAGCAACTGCACGGCATCGGGCAGACATTTCTTGGTCTCCACCAAAGCCTCGAAAAGAGTGCCCTCGGGCAGCGCCTTTTGGGCCATGGCCACCATGTAGCCGCCAAGGATGAGGCCCGGAGCCGGATAACCGTGAAACTCCTTTGCCCTGGCCTTGAATTCCTCAAAACTGTACGGACCTATATTCATGCATACTCCCTGTAGTAAACTCCGCGCCCCGACGGCCAAGGGGAAGCGCCCCTTGAACTCACCGCCAGGGCATATGCCGGACCCGGCCAGGCCTGATGCCCCTTGCTCCCCATATGGGCGAGCCATGTTCGCGGGGCGGCAAGGGCTCCCTGCCTGCCAAACGCAGGAAGAAACCGCCCAAGCGCTTTGTACGATTTCCAGATTGATGCCGCTGCCGGCGTGGAAGCTTGCCAGCGGCAAGGCCAGAGCAAAACAGAAAAGTTGAGAAAAGGCAATACATATCGTCAAGATACATATCGCAGGCGCTGCACGGGCCACAGCCCCCGCCTTGCGCCGACCCTAATATTAAGGGATATCACACTCCTTACCCAGCATATTGCATGGCTAAACTGCTCTATTGTTCCGCGCGCGGGATTCTGCTAGAGCAGTTTCCTTTAATCCGCTTTAAAAGGATCCCAATGCCGCAGCAAACCATTCTCTGTATCACCGGCACGGACACGGACGCGGGCAAAAGCGTTGTCTGCGCCGCCCTTGCCTGTGCGGCCACAGCCCGGGGCCTGTCCTGCCTGCTTATCAAGCCCGTGCAGACCGGCTGCCTCACGCTCGAAAGGGCGGAACGGGCAGCGTTTGACGGGCCGCCCGGCCCGAAAGCGCCTCCCGGGGCCGCCCCCGGCGCCCTGGCAACGCCGGATCTGGCCCTTTACCGTCTTCTCTGCCCCGAGGCCCGGGCGCTGTGCATTGTTTGCCTTCCCGAACCCTGCTCTCCGCATCTGGCCGCCGCGCGGGCCGGGCTGGAGCCCCCTTCGGCGGCACTGCTCGCGGAAGAAACACGGCGGCTCATGGCGGCAAATCCGGCTGATCTGGTCATCATCGAGGGCGCGGGCGGCCTTTTGACCCCGCTCAATGAACGCGAAAGCCTGCTCGAATATTTTCTCCTTCTGAAGCAGCCCCTGCTGCTGACCGTTCCCAACAGGCTCGGGGCCATCAACCACGCCCTTTTGAACGCGCGCGCGGCGCATCCTGCCGGTCCGGAAGCGGAGACGGCCGGTGCGGCCCGGGCTTCCGCCGCTGCCAGTCCGGCAACACCGGCCGGCGCGGCTGCAGCGCCCCTGTGCACGGGCCTGGCGCGCGCCGGCAGCGGAGAAAAAGGCCCCCTTGAGGAGGCCATTCGCCGGGATAACGCCCACTGCCTCGAACGCATGACAGGCCTGCCCTGCCTGGCCGGGCTGCCCTGGATTCCGAAGTTGGCGCGGCTCCCGCAGTGCAGCGCGAATCCGGCTCCGGGCCGCATGAGCCGGGCTCGAGGGAGCGGCCGAAGTCAGGATGAAGCCGATTTTGGTCTGGAGGCGGCGCGCGCGGCGCTGAGCGCGGCCGCCGGACCATTGCTGGAAGCGATCCTTGCCCCCCCGCGCGGGGGCGGGCTCCGCCCTGGAAAAGAAAAGCCATATGAAAAAGCGCTCGCCCCCGTGCAGGATGGCGCCGGGACGCCGGGCAGGCCCTTGCCCGCTTTTACCGGCCCGGGCGCTGCGCCCATGGCCGCGCCGGACTTGCTGCGTTACGACCGCGAGCATGTATGGCACCCCTATACTTCCGCCCTGCATCCGCTTATGGCGCGGGAGGCTGTTGCCACCGAGGGCTGCCGGATCATCCTTCGCGACGGCCGGGCGCTGGTGGACGGCATGGCTTCGTGGTGGTGCGCCATTCACGGCTATCGCCATCCCGCGCTGATGCGGGCCTTGCGGGAGCAGGCCCTGCGCATGCCGCACGTAATGTTCGGCGGTCTGACGCATGCGCCGGCGGTGAACCTGGCCCGGCGGCTTCTGGACATGGCCCCGGACGGGCTTGAGCATATTTTTTTTGCCGATTCCGGGTCCGTGAGCGTGGAGGCGGCGATCAAGATGGCCCTGCAGTATCAGCAGGCGCGTGGTTTGCACGAAAAAAAGCGTCTTGTCACCGTGCGCGGCGGCTATCACGGGGACAGCTTCGGGGCCATGAGCGTGTGCGATCCTGAACAGGGCATGCATTCCCTGTTCAGGGGCATGCTCCCCGCGCAGCATTTCGCGCCTTGTCCCGATATTCCCTTTGCAGCCGGGAGCGCTCCGAGTCCGGATGCTAAGGCCGGATCTTCGCCATCTCTCGAGGCCCTGGAGACGATCCTTGCCGAACACGGCCGGAGCATAGCGGCCATGATCCTGGAGCCGGTGGTGCAGGGCGCCGGAGGCATGCGCTTTTACGCGCCCGCTTATCTCGCGCGGGTGCGCGACTTGTGCAGCCATTATGACTGTCTGCTCATCCTGGATGAAATCGCTACGGGCTTCGGGCGCACGGGCAGATTGTTCGCCTGCGAGTGGGCAGGGGTGCGGCCGGATATCATGTGCGTGGGCAAGGCCCTGACCGGCGGGGTAATGACCCTTGCGGCCACGCTGGCCAGCGCCGGGGTGGCAAGGGGCATTTCGGCTTCGGGCGGTGTGTTCATGCACGGGCCGACCTTCATGGCCAATCCGCTGGCCTGCGCGGTGGCGGGCGCGAGTCTGGATCTGCTGGCGGACGGGAGCTGGCGCGAGCGGGTGGAGCGCATTGAATCCGCCTTCCGCGAGGGTCTGGAGCCTTGCCGGACCATGCCCGGCGTGGCCGATGTCCGGGTGCTCGGGGCCATAGGGGTTATCGAACTGAATGCGGCGGTACATACGGAAAAAGCCCAGGACTACCTTGTGCGCGAGCACGGCGTCTGGCTGCGGCCTTTTGGCAGGCTTGTCTATGCCATGCCGCCCTATGTGATCAGCGAGGAGGATCTGTCCGCCCTGTGCCGGAGCATGCGCGGCCTGCTGGAGTCCGGGGCATGGACCTGAGCGGGCTTGACGCGGCCGGAGCGCTCATTCTGGCTTTGTACGCGGCCCTTGTTCTGTATACGGCCGCGCGCGCGGGGCGGAAAATGCGGCCGGAGGCCTTTTTTGTCAACAGCCGTTCCAGCGGCGCGTTTTCTGTGGCCTTTTCAATCATTGTCTCCTGCGTCGGCGCCTCCGCGACCATGGGGATGATCGGCATGGCCTTTGCCATCGGCACCCCGGCCTTCTGGTGGCTGGGCATGGGCGCTGTCGGGCTGTGCTGCCTGGCTCTGTTCCTGGCCCGGGCTGTGCGCGCCAGCGGGGCCATGACCCTGCCCGAGCTTTCCGGGCGTCTTCTCGGTCCGGCGGCCCGGCCCCTGATCGCCGTGCTGGTGGTCCTGGCCTGGCCCGCCATACTGGCGGCGCAGTTCGCCGCCCTGACCCAGGTGCTGCAGCCGCTGACGGGCTGTTCCCGGACCGTGGCCCTGTTCCTTGGTTTTTTTCTTGTGGTCGCGCACAGCATGGGCGGGCAGGCGGCCATCATGCGCACGGACAGGCTGCAGGCCTTGCTGCTGCTGCTGGCGCTGACCTTCATGCTGGCCTGGCTCGGCGCGCGTAATCCGGCCTGGGCCTCGTTCACGCGCCTGGAGCTTGTGAACGCGGATTTTCCGCCACGCATGCTGCTGTATTTTTTCTTTGTGGTGGGGGCGAATTATCTTGTCTGCCCCATGCTTTTCGGACGCGTGTTAAGCGCCAGGGACGCAGGCGCGGCCCGGCGCGGGGTTTTCATGGCCGCTGCCGGCCTGGCCCTGTGCGCTGCCCTGATTGTCTGTGTCGGCCTGGCCTGCCGGGGGCTGCTGCCCGAGGCTACGGCCGGGGATGCCGTGCTGACCACGGCCCTGGCGGTCCTGTTCCCGCCCTGGATGCAGATTGTGGTGTCGCTGGCCCTGGTCAGCGCCATTGTGTCTTCGGCCGATTCCTGCCTTGTGACGGCGGCCACGGTGCTCGGCCACGATCTGTTGCGCAGGGACGGCACAGGCGTTAACCGGGCCTGCGTCTTTGCGGTCGGGCTGGCCGGTCTTGGCCTTTCGCTGCTGGACAAGGGCATCCTCGGTTTTCTGCTCATGGCTTACGACGTGTACGCCTGCGGTGTGGTGGCGCCGGTTTTTGCCGGCATCATGCTACACGGCCGCAGGCGGATTGATAGCCGCTATGCCTGCGCGGCAATACTTTGCGGCGGCGTCCTGGGCCTTGTCTCGGCCCTGGGCTCCTACAAGTATCTGGCCGTGGCCGGCCTGTCCCTGTCGGCCCTGATCACCCTGGCCGGCTGCGCCTTTGCAATCCCGCCCGGCTGGCGCCGCCCCCAGGCCCCCTGCAAAGGACATGACGCCCTTGACCCCCATTT